>JBFWQN010000359.1:0-5791 GCA_050249405.1 Hyphomicrobiaceae bacterium
TTATCGATTTGCCTCATCAGAGCCAGGTCCGCCGGCGAGACGGGTCGCGGCAGATAATACACCGTGCTGCGCGCAATCCCGACGGCCGCGGCCTGCTTCGTCAGTGCAAGATCGTGCGTCCGATCGATCATTTCTTTGCGCTCAGCAATCCCGCCTTGCTGGGCGCGCCCTCTAAAAAATCATTCTCCAGGGTCAGCTCCCCGATCTTGGCGTGCAGCGCCTTGATGTCGATCGGGGGCGCCGCCGGTGCCGCGCCGCCCGGGCCGAACACGCCGGCCACACCGGCCTGCAGTTGCTCCTTCCAAGCCGTGATCTGGCTGACGTGGACGCCATGCTGATCCGAGAGCTGTGCAATCGTCTTGTCGCCTTTGAGGGCGGCAAGGGCAACCTTGGCCTTGAAATCCGGCGAGTGGTTCCGGCGGGTTCGCTTCGTCATCTCGGCTCCTGATTCGCTCGCACAACCGTGCGAGCCGTCAGGCAGACAATCCACTCATCCAACCGTCCGAAACTGTGGAGCCACCTCACTCGGCCCTGACGGGAAACTCGAAGAAGTGCCACAGTTGGGTCGTCACCACGTTGAAGCGGGCGGGAATGCCGATCAGCGCCGGAGCGCCGAGCAGCGCGATCGTCTCGAGAAATACGATGATGATGCCGGCGAGGATGCAAGGCCAGGCGAGCGGTAGGAGCACCCGCATCATCGTGCGCCATGGCCCGGCTCCGAGAATATTCGCCGCGTCCTCCATCTCTGACGAGATGAGATGGAGCGCCGACTTCATGAACAGGAAGATGAACGGGAGCGAATTGAGCGCGATGATCAGCGCGAGGCCCATGAAGCTATCCACTGTCGCCCTCGGTCCTCTTCTGTTTCGACTCGATGAGGGCCAAAGCTCGAAGAAAGAGACGCGGGGCATCAGGCAGCATGTGCGTTTCGTGCGCATCGAGGGCAGATGCCAAGCCCAATTTGGCTGCGCGGCAATCGGTTTGGCGGACGTCGCGGCGTAGAACGGTCGCCGCATTCACATCGCGGGAGGCGCGCCACTCTCCGCCCACTGCCGTGTCCAAGACGCAGTGCGAGACCGCGCCAACATAGAGAGCAAATCATGCGCGAAATATGGGCGAGCAATATCAGTCTCGATGAACCATCCTGCGATGGCCATGATCCGAGGTAGCAACCGGAATGTCCCGTTCTCGTACTCCTCACGGCTGACATCCGTCAGCCGACTTGCAGTGCGAGGTTCGGAGTCGCACAGCCTGGCCGCTCGGGTGCGATGGGAGGGCTGCAGGGCAATATCCAATTTCGCGCTCCGAGAAATCATGGGCGCCGAGAGTGGATTTGTGGCGCCAGAACCCGAACTTTCGGGCTCGAGACATGGGAGCAGCTGATGCGGAGGGCTGAAATGAGAGTAATGAGGCGAAGAGCCGACATGCCCGTCTACAAATCCCTGGCTGTGGCCATGCTGACAGCATGCGCTTTCGGACCGGTACGGGCCGAGGAAAGCGTTCTGCGCGTCGCTATGACGGCGGCGGATATCCCGGTGAATATCGGGCAGCCGGACCAGGGGTTCGAGGGTTTCCGGTTCATGGGCTATATGCTCTACGATCCGCTCGTGCTCTGGGATCTGTCGAAGGCGAATGAGCCGGCGAAGCTCGTCCCGGGTCTCGCACAAAGTTGGGAGATCGATCCGAAAAACGAAAATCGTTGGATATTCAAGCTCCGCAAGGGCGTGACATTCCACGATGGCAGCCCTTTCACTGCCGACGACGTCGTCTGGAACTTCGAGAAGGTGAGAAATGACAAGGCGCCCCAGTACGAGCCGAAGCAGGCGGCGCTTGTCGCGGTACGCATTCCATCCCTGAAGTCCGTCTCGAAGATCGACGACTACCAGGTTGAGATCTTGACTAAGGAGCCGAGCGCCTACGTACCCTACCAGGTGAGCTTCTGGTTCATGTCGAACCGGGCGCAATGGGAGAAGCAGAAGAGCTGGAGCGAATACGCCAAGGCACCCACCGGCACCGGGCCCTGGAGGTTCGTCAGCCAGACCCAGCGTGCCAAGGTCGAGATGGTTGCCAATAAGGCTTATTGGAATCCGGCGCGGGTTCCCAAGGTGGATCGCGTGATACTGCGTCCGATTCCGGAAGCGTCGGCGCGCGTTGCAGCATTGCTGTCCGGCCAAGTCGATTTCATTGAGGCGCCGCCACCCGACTCGATCGCTCGTCTTCAATCGTCTCGCATGCGGGTGGTCACGAATGCCTATCCCCACAACTGGGCCGTTACTCTGAGCCGCATCGAGGGGTCACCCTGGAACGATATCCGCGTGCGTAAGGCAGCCAATCTTTGCATCGATCGAGTGGGCTTGAACCAACTTCTCGGCGGCCTCAGCATCCCGGCGACCGGTCACATGCCACCCGGCGACACCTGGTTCGGCAATCCGAAGTTCAAGATCGAGTACAAGCCCGAGGACGCACGCAAGCTGATGCAGGATGCTGGTCACTCGGCGGCGAAGCCCTTGACCGTGAAGTTCGCCATCTCGACCAGCGGCTCCGGTCAGATGCAGCCGCTACCGATGTTCGAGTTCATGCAATCCAACCTGAACGAATGTCACTTCAAGGTCGAAGCATAAGTGATGGAATGGAATGCGCTGACTGCCTTCAGCCGTAAGCCGGCGAACGACAAGGAGGCTGTCAGTAAAGGTATCAGCGGAATTATCGTCAGCCGCGCGCTGCAGGACCCTTACAGTGCGTTCGAGCGCGTGTTCCACAGCGCCAGGGTTTCTCCCGCCGGCTCGAATTGGGGCATTTTGAACGAGCCGAGCTATGACAAGATTCTCCAGCAGGCGGCCCTGACCTTCGACGCTGCGCAGCAGGATGCCATGCTGCGTAAGATGCATGAGTTGGCCGTTGACAATGCCGAGTGGATTTGGGTCACGCATGATGTGAACCCTCGCGCCATCTCGCCAAAGGTCGAGGGCTTCGTGCAGGCCAAGAGCTGGTTCCAGGATCTGACGCCGATCACACTCAAGAAGTAAAAGGGGGAGGGGCCGATGCTCTCCTACATCCTGCAACGGCTCGTCTACGCCATTCCCATTGCGCTCGGCGTGACGATCGTCTGCTTCTCGCTCGTCTACATCGGTCCCGGCGACCCCTTAAGCTCGATCCTGCCTGAGGATGCGCCTCAGGCAGTGATCGACAAGATCAAGGCCGAGTACGGGCTCGATAAACCCATAGTGGTTCAGTACTGGATCTGGCTCACGAAAGCCCTCGTCGCTGATTTTGGCCGTTCGATCGTAACGGGCAAGACCGTCCTTGCCGAACTCCTCCCTGCGCTCGGCAACAGCTTGATCCTCGCCATCGGCGGCGCGGCGCTCGGTTTCGTCGTCGGCGTGGTACTCGGCGGACTGGCCGGCTACTACCACGGCCGGCCGGCCGACCGAATGTTCACGGCGCTCGCGATCACGGGCGTCAGCGTTCCGCACTACTGGCTTGCCATCGTGCTGGTGATCATCTTCTCCGTTGAACTGGCCTGGTTGCCGGCACTCGGGATGACCGGCAGCGGCGCCACGACATTCTCTTTCTCGACGGAGAACTTGCGACACATGGTGCTCCCCGTGATCGCGCTCGCGGTGATTCCGACGGGCATCGTCACGCGCACGGTCAGAAGCTCCGTAGCTGAGCTGCTCAACATGGAGTTCGTGGAGGCTCTGCGCTCGAAGGGCCTGAGCGAGGCCCGTATCCTGCGTCATGTCGCCAAGAATGCGGCGCCCCAGGTGCTTGCCGTCATGGGTCTGCAACTCGGCTATCTGCTGGGCGGATCAATCCTGATCGAGACCGTGTTCGCCTGGCCCGGCACCGGACTCCTCCTCAACAATGCGATCTTCGCGCGCGACATTCCCGTGCTCCAGGGCACCATTCTCGTGCTGGCGCTGATCTTCGTCGCGCTCAATCTGATCGTCGACATCATGCAGGCCGTGCTCGACCCGCGCATCAAGCGATGAGCAACGCCGCCTCGAGGGAGTTCAATACATGAGCGCCAGAACCATCGACACATCGGCCCCGGCCGCCGTCGATACGCGCGAGAGCGACGATGCGCCGGCTTATGTCGGCGTCCGCCGTGGCTACTGGTCGGCGGTTTTCACGCGGGTCAGCCGTGATCCCGTGACGATCGTCTGCGCGGCCATCGTACTTGCGATTCTAATGACGTCGATTTGCGCCCCATGGATCGCGCCGCACGATCCCTACAAGACCAGCATGCTCAAGCGATTGGCTCCCGTCGGAACACCCGGCCATCTGCTCGGCACCGACGAACTCGGCCGCGACATGCTCACACGCCTGATGTACGGCGGTCGCGTCTCGATGTTCACGGCCATCGCGCCGGTTGCGCTGGCACTGATGATCGGCGGCACGCTCGGCATCGTCGCGGGCTTCCTCGGCGGTCGCGTCAACATGCTGATCATGCGTATCACCGACGTGTTCTACGCGTTTCCGTCCATCCTGCTGGCGATCGCGATCTCGGGTGCGCTCGGCGGCGGCATTCGAAATGCCGTTCTGTCTCTGACCCTGATTTTCATTCCGCCGATCTGCCGCGTCGCGGAGACGGTTACGACGCAAGTGCGCAATCTCGACTACGTGGCGGCGGCGCGCGCCACGCCGGCGTCGACGTTCCGGATCGTTCGCGTCCATGTGCTCGGCAATGTGCTCGGGCCGATCCTGATCTACGCGTCGAGCCTCGTCAGCGTCAGCATCATCGTGGCGTCCGGCTTGAGCTTCCTGGGCCTCGGCGTCAGCCCGCCCGAGGCCGACTGGGGTCTCATGCTCAACACGCTGCGACAGTCGATCTATGTGGCGCCCGTGATCGCGGCGCTCCCAGGGGCGATGATCTTCGTCACCGGCATCTGCTTCAACTTGATGAGCGACGGACTGCGCACGGCAATGGACGTGAAGATGTGAGGACGGGATGAGCGAGACGATGGCGGAAGAGACGGCACGCTTGCGCGCGGCCTTCGATGCGGAGATCGCGAGGGCCGGACTGGTTGTCGCGCCGGACGAGCGCGACACACTGTTCGAGGGCTATTGCGGCCTTCAGCCCCTCCTGGCAGCGTTGCCGCGTGCGATGCCCCTGGTCGACGAGCCCGCCCTGATCGCGGTCGCAGCTGGCGGCAGGGTGGTGCGATGACGGCTCCCGATCCCTATCTCTCGATCGCCGAGGCTTCCGCAAGGCTGAAGGCCGGCGAGCTGCGGAGTGTCGATCTCGTCGTTGCCGCACTCGCGCGGATCGAGGCGACGAACCCGACCTTGCATGCCGTCATCACCACGCCAGCGGCCGCAGCCCTCGAGGCCGCGCGCGTCGCCGATGCCGAGATCGAAGCCGGGCGCTGGCGTGGGCCACTGCACGGCATCCCGGTCGGTTACAAGGATATCTACGAGACCGCCGGCATTCTGAGCACGGGCCATTCCCGCCGCCTCGAGAGCCATGTGCCCGTGGAGGACGCAGCGACGGTGTCGCGCATCCGGCAGGCCGGCGGGATCACCATCGCCAAGCTGGCCACACATGAGTTTGCCAATGGCGGCCCGTCCTTCGATCTGCCCTGGCCGCCCGCGCGCAACCCATGGAGCCTGGAGCACGTGCCGGGCGGCTCGTCGAGTGGCTCCGGCGCGGCAGTCGCCGCTGGCCTCTGCACTGCGGCCATGGGCTCCGACACCGGCGGCTCGATCCGCGGCCCCGCGGGTCTGTGCGGCATCGTCGGCTTGAAGCCGACGTACGGCTTGTTGAGCCGCCGTGGCATATTTCCGTTGA
>JBFWQN010000360.1:0-5787 GCA_050249405.1 Hyphomicrobiaceae bacterium
GCATCGCTTGCCTTCGTCATAGCAGGAGCGGGGACCGATGGGATTGACGTTGCCCCAGTATTCCTCCGGTTGAGGATGGACGCCAGGATCACCATAGACCTCCGAGGTCGAGGCCTGGAAGATCCGGCATTTCAGCCGTTTGGCGAGGCCCAACATATTGATGGCCCCGTGCACGCTCGTCTTGGTCGTCTGCACAGGGTCGTGCTGATAGTGCACCGGCGATGCGGGGCAGGCGAGATTGTAAATCTCATCGACTTCGACGTAGAGCGGGAATGTCACGTCGTGACGCAGCAGCTCGAAACGCGAATGGCCGATAAGATGCTCGATGTTTCGCTTTGAGCCCGTGAAAAAATTGTCGAGGCAAATCACGTCATGGCCATCTTTGATGAGCCGGTCGCAGAGATGGGAGCCGAGAAAGCCAGCGCCTCCCGTCACCAGCACTGTCATTCGGTCACGCATGCCTGCCTCGCTGGCACTGGAGTCGCGGCGATTTCGCCAGACAATGGTGGCTTGGCTCGTCCAAATTCTGCCCTCGGCATTGAGCCGGTGGCACGTCGCTCGAGGAGCAGCTCAGTCGGATCTTCCTGTTCAATGCCTCAACCCTGCTTTTGCAAGCTGCAATAGCCATTCTACCGCACTTCGGGTGACTCACGTCCCCGACCACAATTTACGTGCTTCGCCGCTCACCATTCGATGGCGACCGCAATCCCTCCGCCGGCAGCAAAGAAGGCCACCGGTTGAAACTTCTTCAGGCCGCCCGCGTTTTCCGCTCGCCTAGACCTGCCGCACTCGCGGCCACCGCTGAAGTCTCGAGACGCCTCGGTGCTCGGCTCCAGTTCAATCCAATTCCAGTCTTCACCAGGTCCTGCCAAGCCCTTTCGACGGAAACATCGTTGATCCGGTCCCCGCGAAAAAGCATCGGCAAGGTCATCGCTATTACGCGCAGGTCGAGTAACAGCGAAGCCTTCTGAACGTACCAAATGTCGAGCACGGCCTTATCGACCGGCTCCACGATACGCCCGCCTTCGACCTGTGCCCAGCCCGTGATGCCGGGTCGGACGAGAAGCCGCGCCTTGAAATCGGCATGCTGGTCGATTGGAAGCAAAGGTCTCGGTCCGACGAACGACATGTCACCGACGAGTACATTGAACAGCTGTGGCAGCTCATCCAGGCGAAAGCGCCGTAGCGCCTTGCCGATCGGCGAGATGCGGTCGCTGTCGTCGAGGCGGCAACCTTCATGATCGTAGGCAGCCGCCATCGTGCGAAATTTGTAGATGCGGAACGGTCGTCCCCACAGACCAGGCCGTCTTTGTGCGAACATGATCGGCGCCCCGACATCGATCGCGACCAGTGCGGCCACAATGGCGATGAGTGGAGACAGCAGCAAGATCGCCACCCCCGCTGCTACGGCGTCCATCGCACGCTTCCAATGCAAATAGCTGCGGCTGGCGACAAGTCGAAGCTCGGCTGCTGTGAATTCTACATCGCCGACATCAAGGTCGAATTCCGATCGAGCGTCCGCGCCACGGCCGATGCCGAGCCCAATCCTGTCGGCGATCGGATGCAACGTTATCGACCTCGTCCGTGCGACCTCCTTCAGCGCCCGCCGAGCCTCAAGGGAAAGCTTGCGCATCGGCACCGCAATGGCGATGCGATCAACCAACACACCTTCGATCTCGAGGTCGCGAACCACGCGAGCCACGTCCTCGGGCAACCCCAGCACGCGACAGGATTGCACCAGCCGGCCGACCTGCCTGTGGCTGCGTCCGAGGATTCCGGCGACATCCACCTCGTCGCGCCCGAGCTCTGCCACACCCTCAAGGTAAAGCTCCGCAATGGGGTTGACCCCGATGACGAGCACGGTCGAGCGGCCACGCAGCCGCGGCTTCCTTTCTCCGACGAAATTCGACGTTGCCATTCCCGACCTCCGCTCGTAGAGCGCGCGGGCGATGACTCGAGGGCCGATCGTCAAACACAGAATCAGGCCGAGTTGGATGAGCGGCAAGGAGCGAGGAACGCCCTCGAGGCGGTTGACGAGGAAGCCGAGCGTCGACGCCCCGAGGAGCGTGCCGAAGGCAACGATGACGGCGCGCCTGTAATCTCGCGTGCCCGACAGACGCCAGATGGTCCGATGTTGCCCGAGAATTGTGATGGTGACGATCGCACTGAGCAACGTGAAGCCAAAATAAGGTAGCAAAGCCTGCATACGCGCAGCCGACAACACGAAATCGTCACGGACGGCAAGCGACAACACCGATGCAAAGACAATCAATCCAGCATCGACACCCAACAAAATGAGCGAACGCATTCCACAGTCCCCCGGAACGCTAAATGACACGTTTACCGTATAGTCCAGGTGCCCGGATAGTTCAACGTCATCGTGAATGCTTCAACGCAACTTAAAGTTGCAATGCTTTTGTTTAGCAACTTTTAATGGATATATTGGCCGACCACACGACATTGTCTGCCGTTGTTGAGTCAGTCGGCCTTGTCCGGCTCCTTGATGTCGATGTGCTTCCATTCTGCGGGCCAATCGATGGCTGCACCCCAACGTTCACCTGGGGAAGTAGGCCCCGAGGAGGGAGCGGCCTTGGCCGCCGGGCTTGGCTCTGGCTTCATTGTGCGATGGCCAGCCCACTCGACCGGCAGGCGTGACAGATCCGCGCGGGCGCGCACGTTCGGTAATCCCCGCGGGACATTCTGTGCTGCCTGCCCTCGTTCCTGAGCAGGTTGCCGGCTTGGCGTCACTCGGGTCGTATCAGGAGAGCTTGGTTCCTCGTCCCGCGCGACGGAGGTGTCGGGCATCAGAAGTCCGCAGCACAATGCCAGCATGGAGAGTAGCGCCGTCGTCCTCAGTGGGTAATCGACGAAGGAATGAGCGAGCAGGAGCAGCACCGCGACGCTGGACGCTCGGGCCAATAATACGTCGACATCGATGCGTCCCCCGTCGGGGGTACGCCAGGCGCGGCTTGCCGCCACGAGCAGCCAGACAATAAAGCACGCCAGTAGTGCCGGAGCGACGATGCCAACCTCAAGCCAAAGCTCGAGAAAATCGTTATGTGCCCGGTTGGCGTACGTATCGAGCAAAGTGTCGACGGGGTGCTCGAACAACCCGTAAACTTGCACGAAGGAGCCCAAGCCTGCTCCGAGCGGAAGGTGCGACATCGCAGCCTCCCAAGTATTGCGCGCGAACGGTATGCGAGCGTCGGAGAGCGCATCGGCTTCGAACCGCTCGAGGATACGGAAAAGGGCAAACTGCACGGCAAGCAGAGCTCCGAAGAGGCCGGCTGCCAATACCAGTCGCGAGGAGGGGGCAACGCCATCGCGCTTCGCCTGGCCCGTCGCTGCGAGCAGACCGGCACACATCAATCCGGCAATGGCGAGCCCCAGTCCGGCGCGGGAACGCGCGAACGTCTGGGCCGCGACCACAATGACGACAAGAACAAGCGTGGCCAGCAGGGGCAATGCGTGGCGAGCCTCGGACCTACGGTGGGCCGGGGCCGATGCAAAACGGTTGCCAGCATCAATGCTCCAGGCAGCCGTCAGAAGCATCAATACGTACAGGAAAGCCGAGAAGTGATTGCGGTTGGCGAAGAAGCCAACCGCCTCAGAGGGGTTCGTGATCGAGAATAGTCGGAGCACACTCGCCGGCCCTTGAGCGACCTGCAGCAAGCCCAGGAACACAGAAGCGGCGCCCACCATGAGCACGACTAGTGTCGATAGCCGCCGACTTGGTCGATCCAGTGCGGAAATCGAGACGAAGACCGCGAGCGGGGGCAAAGCCGACAGCAATGCAAGGATCGAGGGATAGAGGGCGACGCTGGTGGTCGCCGCATCCGGTCCATTCAAGACGAGCTGCCTGATCTCGGCGGCCTGCGTCTGAGCTTTGCCCGGAAACGCCAAGCCGTGTGGCAACGGCACCAGCTGTACGATCGGCAAGAGAACGGCGGCAGCGGCGATTGCGAGGCCGAACGACGAGATCACCCCTCGGGACGACCGTCCGATCGAGACGGCTCCCCACACGAGCACAGGGATGGAAAGGAGCTGCAATATCACATCGCCGAGAAATCCGCTGTGGGTCCCGCCGCCCAAGGTCGTGCAAGCCGCAACAAGGCCGGCGCTCGCGAGCGCCAAGCCATTGTTGCGGGGGCGAGTTCCGGATGCGGGCAGGGCGTTCAAGGACTTGCGGGATTCTTCTTCTTATTGGATAGGCCGACTGCCAAAGCCGCTCCGCCTGCGACGGCGATGCCCCCCACGACATAAGGTGCGGCTCCGAAGGGCGCCGCGGCAGCTTTGCACTCGATCGTCTCCTTGACCACGACCACCATGCCGGGCTCGACTCGTTCCTCGCAGCCGTTGTCGTAGACGATCGTTGCCGACCCACCGGCTGCCGCCATGATGCGGGTTCCCACCGGAATCGAGCCGGGCGAGGTCACACTTTTATATCCGCCACCCGTGTTGGCCATCACCGAGCCTTGCAGCTGCTGGATAGTGGCTGCCTGCGACGCGGCCGGCAATCCGACTGCCGCAACAACATAAAAGGCCATACGAAAAGAACGCATGCCACACCCCACACTTACATCCCGCCCACTTACGCTAACGCAATTTTTACCATGTCTTTTCCGCCTTCTGCAACACTTGCGTGGAGGTGTTGATGCAACAATGCGACCGGCCGGGCAATTCAGCCACACCTACCGCGTGGCCATGCGTGAGTCAGCCTGTCTACAGCAAGCTTCTCAGGGGCTCGCGGGTTTTTTATTGTCCTTGCCGCCGACGCCCACGGCAACTCCGACGCCGACTGCAACGGCGACGCCGGCAGCCACTGCTGTAGCCGCTCCGGCTCCAAGCATGCCGGCGCCAGCTGCGGCGCCTCCGACGGCGCCAGTTGTTTGCGGGGGCGTGCCTGCTGCCTCGCAGGGTGATCTCTCGGCGACCTTGAAAATTGTTCCGACGGGCACTGGCAGCTTGCAGCCGTCATCGTAGACGATATAGGCCGACGCTCCGGAGTCCACGGTGACTTGATCGCCGGCCGCAACGCTGGTTTGATCGGTCGCCTGCTTGAAGCCAGCTCCGCGGCTGACGAGAACGCGACCTTCGATATCGACTAGAGTCGCACACTGTGCCGGGCTGGCAGCTGCAATTGCCGCCGCAACAAGCAAGCAAGTGAGCAAGAAGTTGGGTTGCATCATCGGCTCCATACCATGATCTGATGATCAGTCGACTGTCTGGAACGCGGAACAAGCCCAAACGTCCGATTAGCATCGGCGCGACCTTCTGGCGAGGGGGCTTCGACGAATGTCGTGCATAACCTCGAGCATGGTGCGACTTATCCAATAAAGTACACGCAGCGAGCGGCCGGCGTCTGTCCGGCCCCCACAATGTCGACATGGTTGTGGCCCATTGCTCCAAGTGAGCCTTGTTTTGTGCCGTGCTCTTGCCTCCAGGAGACCGATGATCGATCTGCATTGCCATATCCTCCCGGGCCTCGACGACGGTGCTCGAGATGTCGCCACGTCGCTGGGGATGGCAGAGGCGTTAGTAGCTGATGGCGTGGAGATTGTGGCTTGTACGCCACATATCCTTCCTGGCCTCTATCACAACACCGGCCCCCAGATTCGGGCGGCGGCCGCAGCTCTGCAGTCGGAGATCGACGGCGCCGGGCTGCCGTTACGGCTGACGACCGGTGCGGACGTCCATATTGCCCCGGATCTCCTGGAAGGGCTGCGCAGCGGAACTGTGCTTTCGCTGGCGGATAGCCGATACATCCTGATCGAGCCACCACATCAC
>JBFWQN010000361.1:0-5769 GCA_050249405.1 Hyphomicrobiaceae bacterium
TAGCTGGCCGACTGGATTTGCCGCGACAGCTCCGCCTCCGAGAATATCGAGAGCATCTTCGATGCCTTGGCGGTCGCCAGGATCGCGTTGGACACGCCTCGCGTCATCTGCGGGCGGGTCTCGTCGAAGACGTGAAGCACCTGCGGGCGGTAGTTCTCGCCATACCGCTCGATCCGGCGGGCCTGCTCGGACGCGCCCGGCCGGCGCCAGCGCATGTCGGACGGGTGGCCGTCGAGAATGTGATAGGCGACGGGCTCGCCGACGTCATCTCGCTCGACGCCGAACCGCACCTCGCGGCCATCCTTGCCCTTGAATGCCTGCTCTTGATGGCGATCCAGGCGCTCTGGCTCGACGAGCTGCAGGCACGTCATGTAGCCGACGGGGCCCTCTTTTGCCCGCACGATGGCGAGCACCTCGCCGTCAATGTGCATCCCAATCTGCACTTGGTGCATCAGGAAGGTGAACGTCGACTTGCGCGTGGCATCCACGTCGAAGGTGAAGCCCTCGGCGTAGCGATACCACTCCGCCTCAACAAGCCGCTGCCATTCGTCGGCCGCCTCCGCCGACACGCCGAGGAAGTCGGCATCGGGAGAGAGCGCCAGCGCGAAGTTGCGGCCGATGATGGCGTCTCGCGTCACCTCGGCGCTGTTGGCCACGAAGGGATTGGTCAGCGCGAGGTCGCGACCGCGGGCCTTGGCGAGCTCGAAGCCGGGCTCGATGTCCCGATCGGCCGACACGAGCGGCGGCTGCCAGCACGCAATCTCGCCGACCACCTGGGCTCGATAATCCCAAGGGTTAGGAACGTGAACCGAGAGGTCGGCTCGCGCCGCCGGAACGAGCTTACCGTCGGTCGTTTTGACCGTCATGCTCTACCCCCCGATGATGAGCGGTCGCGCCGGGCCGCGCCGCACCCGCGCGCCGGGAGACAGATCGGGCAGAGACTGAGCCGCGGGGCACGTCTGCCTGATCTGCTGGTACAGGTCGCGCAGCGCCGCCATGTCGGCCGGGCTGTTCGATCGGTATTGCGTCCAGTAGTCACCGTGCCGGATTTCGGTGCGCTGGCCGCCTGACAGCATGCGCGTGTAGGCGTTGAGCAACGCCTTCGCCTGCTGCAAGCAGTCCATTTGGGTGAAGTCGAGCTTCGGCGTTCTAATTTGGCTCATGGCATCCCCGGAAATTTGGCCACTGGCGGCCGTTTTGATCCAAGGGGATATTCCCCCATCCGAAACGCAAATGCCCGCCAGTGGCCCGGAGAAGGGCCGCAGCGTCGATTTTAGCCGAACATTTTAGCGATGTCGGTTCCACTCGTGACCGCGGAGCCCGCCATAGACCTGATCCGCCCCTCATGATCGATCGCCAGCGAGCGGTGAACGGCATCGGCGTAGACGAGCAAATCCCACAGCTCGTTTCGCTTGCCGGGAGAGAGCGTCCACTCCCGCACGTCGAAGCCCCTCGGGTTGATCTTCACGATAACCCGCTCGGCGAAGAGCTGCTCAAGGCGCTCGAGCGTGAACTCGTCCCGATGCGCGATGTAGATGTCGTTCTCGCCCGGGTCGCTCGATGACAACCGGGCGGCGATCTCCGTCTTCAGGCCGTCAACGCCGACGTGGTGCAGCTTTGCCTGCCCGAGACCGGCGATCCGCGACTTGCTGATCTCCCAGGCGATGCGCCCCTCGCCCGGTTGCCCTTTCACGGCGTACCAGGGCCGCCCGAGACGATGCTGCTTGGCGCAGAAGTCGTAGACGCGCTGGCTCATGTAGCCGCTGTCGATCGCCACGCCCTCGAGAGGCCGGGAGGTATGCGGAAAGCCTTCTTGCACCCAGCGCCGAAGAAGCGCCGCCTCGAGCCGGCCCCATACGGCATCAGCCGACGGGTCGCCCTCGATCGTCACGTGCTGCAACAGCCATCCACGCTTGTTTGGCCCCCAGGCCGTGAACAGCACTTCGAGACGGTCTTTCTGGACGTCCACCCCGGCCGTGACGACGCACGCCCCTTTCGGGATCGTGTTCGGCTTGAGCCGCACGCGAGCGTTGAACAGCGCCTCCGGCGTGGTGCGGATGTTCTCGCTGGCATCGTAGCTCTCGCCGAGGACCGTGTTCGTCCATAGCTCAAGCTTCTTGTCGTCGGTCCCGGCCTGCTCAAAGCCGGCGACGATCTCTTCAAGCGTCGACCAGGGCGAGTAGATTTGCCAGAGGTGGAAGCCGGCCGTCCGTCGCGCGTTCGGGTTCTCGGCGATCCATCTTGCGCGCGGCGACAGCACCGCCGTCTTGATCTGGATGTCAGACAGGAAGGTTCCGCAGCACGGGCAGAGGTATTCTGCCGTATCCGGGTGCCCGTTTCGCCACTTCACTTGCTCCCAAACGAGCTTCTGCAACTCGCCGCAGCACGGCAGCGGCACGTGAAAGCAGCGCTGATCCGAGAGCGCGAAGATGCCGTCAATCTTCGAGTGCCCCTTGTGTGTCGGCGTGCTCGAAGCGATGATTTTCCGGTTCGCGAAGGTCTGCGCTCGCTTCGTCGCGAGGCCGAGAGGGTCGGCCTCCTTGCCGGCTCGATCTGGAAAGCGATCCACCTCGTCAGCGAGGACGATGCGGACCGATTGCATCGCCAGCGATGCCGCCGACGACGCGCCAGCGAGGTTCAGGAAGCCTCCCGGGAACTCTTTGCGGTAAAGCGTTCCCTGAGTAGCCCTGGCATCCCCGGAAAGGCCACAGCGCTCGGCCAGCACCGGCGTTCCATTCAGATATGGCCCCACCTTCGCCTTGGAAAAGGTGTCGAGGATGAGGTTCGGCACCACGAAGAGCATTGGGCAAGGATCGTGCTCGATAAAGTAGCCGACGATGTTCAGCATCGACGTCGTTTTCGCGATCTGAGCGCTCGTGTGGTAGACGATCGTCTCGATGTCAGGATCGAGCACCACGTCCATCATCTCTCGCGCATAAGGCGTGCGCCCCGCACGATAAGGCCCCGGCTCGGCTGCGAGCTCGCTCGGCAAAACGACGTTCGCCTCGGCCCAATCCGTGATGGAAAGGTCCGGCGGCATCTGCATGCCGTCGATCAGTGGAGCAAGGATCGTCGTCATTCATTCCCCCCGGAATGAAAAGGCGGGCAGCCCCGTGCGGAAGCCGCCCGCCGCGCGCTCGAGCCAGACAGGCGAGCTGCGAACGAATGGAGCCGAGGCGTATCGCCCCTCGGATGGCCATGCTCGGCATGGCATGCGCCGGCCAGTGCTGGTGCCCCGTGTTTCGCTACGTCTCGGCTTGCGGCCGGCGTCCCCAAAGGGTGGAGGGTGGCTTGCGGCCAGTACCTCGGGCATGCATCAGCGTATGAAGCGCTTTACCGCGGGATGCGCCCCACGCCCCGCCGGGTGGCGAAAGGTGCCGAGGATGCGCCGCCCCGGCTCGGCCTACTCGCAACGCCGGGCGGGCGCGTCATGCGCCTTGCCGCCGCGGATTGACCCTGTTGCTTTCGCGTGGGTATTTCGGGGGCTCGCGGAATTGAGACTTACCTACGGGACCGAGGTATCCGCGAGTTTCCGTTCCAGAGGCCGACCATCAAGCGCCATGCTGCCGGCATAATCCCGTTGCCTTGCTTCCCCCAGGCCCGACCGCGCGCGCGTCGCTTTCGGGCCTTATTGGTCGGGGCGGCTATGGCACATGGCCTTCATCGCCGCCCCTGGCGGAGCACGCCTGCCCCGCCGATCTCAGAACTTGATGCGCATGCCGGCGTGCACGAGGTCGACATCCTCGATGCCGCGATAGGCCATGAAGACGTCGGCCGCCGCGCCGTCGATCGCCTGCACCACGCCGAGCCCCCAGCCGTCGCCGGCCAGAGTGCCGGCATCGAGCTTGCCGAACTCGACGAAGCCCGTGGTGGCGCCGATGGTCAGAAAGCGCCGCTCGACGCCGCCGGTGAGGTGCCAGACGTTGACATCCACATCTCGGGCCCGGCCGCCAGCGGCATTGATGAAGATGCCGGTAGGCACGTGCTTGACCGATGCGGAGCCGGACAGGCGCTTGCCGATCACGTCCTCTCCGTAGCCGACGCCGGCCGCCACCTGCACCTCGCCGATCTCAACCGAGTAGCGCAAGGCGACGTCCCACAGGTTCTCGGCCGACCACGCGGCCGAGGCGATGAAGCCGTGAAGCTGCTTGCTCTCGAGCACGATCGCCGGGGCTCGCGGACCATCGATCAGCGCCCCGAACAGAGCGCTCGGGAGGTTCGCCACCCCCGTATTGGCGAGCGAGATGTCCGCGATGCCGTCCGTCGCCATCGAGGTGTGGCCCAGTGAGAAGCGCGCCACGTTGTTCTCGATGAAGACGAAGCTGTGTCGCACCGTCGGGACGTCATCGCCGACGCCGAACTCGATCACGTAGCCGGCCACGAAACCATCCGCGACACGGCCGGCGCCTTCGACGCGCAGTCGCGTCGGGCTGTTCGGGTTGTCGATCACGGCTGCGTCGCCGTCGACCATCAGGATCGAGCGCGACACTTGCCCCGAGATGGTCAGCGTCAATTTGCGATTGCCCTTTTTCGCAACCGTCGCCTCCAGCTCGGCCACCCGCTCTTCGAGGTCTCGGCAGCAATCGCCGCCCGGCTCGAGGTCTGCGGCGCGAACAGGCCACGCCGTCAGCAATACGATACCCAAGAGCGCGTAGAGCGCGATGCCCGCCATGATCTTCTTCATCGTCCCTCCTATGCGGCCCGCTGGTCGCTTGCCGCGATGCTTTCCAAGGCCACGGTGAGGTCTGACACGATCGTCCTCACTTCGCGCTCCAAGAGCGCCCTGACCTGTTTCTGGAACTCACGCGGCGGAAGGCCCTGCAACGAGGCGATCTCACCCGACAATCTCGGCGGCCAGACTTTCAAGGCGCTATTCACGGCTCGACCAGCCTCGAATAACTGCACCTTCAGCTCGGCCCGTCCGATTAACTCCCCCGTCATCTGCTTGAACTGGAGTTCCTTCACCTTGACGGCGAGGACTTCCTTCGCCAGCCGCGCCCGAACCATCGGGTGAGCGGCGTTCTGAGTATCGGCGCGCTGGCCGCCCAGCTCCTTCGCCTCGGCTTCTTTCGCCCGGTTGTTCGGGTTCATGGCCGAGCGAACGGCCTCGGCCTCGTTGACGTCGATCCGCTTGTCGTCGCCGACGACGAGGCGGCCAGCCCGCACGAGCTTGTTGACGCTTTCGGGCGCGACGCCCCACCGCTCCGCCAGTTCTTTGCGCGTCACGCGATCGGCCATAGCCACCTCGATTGCGGAAAATGCAAATAGCGCGCACGCCCTCGGGGATCAAGCCGAAGGCGTTGCAAAAATGCTGCATTCCACCGAATTAGGCCGCCGCAGCGTCTCTTTTGGCCTCGATCTGGCGGCGTGTCATCCACGCGCGCTTGTAGGCGACGTCGGCGAACAGCTTCGAAAAGCCGGTCACGTGCTTCAGGCGGACGAGTTCCTCCGCCTCCATGCCCAGCTCATTGCAGATCGCGGCATCATCCCAGCCTTGATCGAGCATCTGGAAGACCATGCTCGCCATGCCGGAGACAGAATGCTTCCCGCGGGCTCGGTTGTGCCTCACTGTCGAGGCCATCCGATCATTGATCGGCTTGTCGATCACCACGAGGGGCACGCGCCCGAGGTTCCGCGCGAGGATGTCGGGATTGGACTTCGCCGTGAAGTAGCGGTGGAAGCCGTCGACAATCTCATAGCGGCTCTTTTCGCCATTCCAGATCGCCACGATCGGCTGTGTGTAGCCGTCCATCTTGATGGAATGGTAGA
>JBFWQN010000362.1:0-5769 GCA_050249405.1 Hyphomicrobiaceae bacterium
ATCCCCGCACGGCGCAGTGGCTTGCCCAGATCGAGGGGGTAGGGGGCAGCATGTCCACGCCCGCCGCCATGTCGCCGACCACCGAGGACAAGGGCGCCGTCGCCGCTGTCGTCGCCTCGACCGTGAAGCAGCAACCCTGATCGCCGGCATCGCGCACGGCCACGCGAAGGCCGATCGGCCACGTGGAGCTGCAGGCACTGGCGCGGTGCTCGAAAGCAGTGGCCCTTGGCGCGGCGGGGCAATAGAGTGCGCGCCCGTCGCATATGCCGCCAGGAGCCCCGTCCCATGCCGAAGCCGTCGCGCATGCCGCCGATCGCTGATGCCGATCTCACGCCCGAGCAGCGACAGGCCGTCGCCGATATCGTCGCGGGCCCTAGGAAATCGCTCGTCGGCCCGTTCATCCCGCTGCTGCGCAGCCCCGATTTCATGGCCCGCCTGCAGAAGACGGGCGAGTATCTGCGCTTTGGCTCGGTGTTCGAGCCGCGGCTGTCGGAGCTGGCCATCCTGATCACCGCACGAGCCTGGTCGCAGAATTTCGAGTGGCACCACCACCGGCCGATCGCCGAGAAGGCGGGCTTGCGCACGGCAGTCATCGAGGCCATCGCCGAGGGCCGGCGCCCGGCCGACATGGCCATGGACGAGGCCACGATCTACGACTTCCTCGATGAGCTCGGCCGCACCCGCAACGTCTCTCAGCCGACCTACGACCGCACCAAGGCCATGTTCGGCGAGAAGGGCGTCGTCGATCTCATTGGCATCCACGGCTACTACAGCCTGCTCGCCATGATCCTGAACGTCACGCACACCTCGGGCGGGGTGGAGCCGGAGCTGCCGCCGCTGCCGTGATCCTTCCGATGCCGACCGACCCCATCGCCCCGATCCGGGCCGCGCCGCCGGGGCGCCCGTTCGTCGTCGCCCAGCTCGGCCAGTCGCTCGACGGGCGCATCGCGACGCTCTCGGGCGAGAGCCAGTGGATCAACAAGGACGAGGCGCTGATCCACGTCCACCGCATCCGTGCGGCGGTCGACGCGGTGGTGGTGGGGGTCGGCACCGTGGTCGCGGACGATCCGCGTCTCAACGTGCGCCGCGTGCCCGGGCGCAATCCGGCGCGCGTGGTGATCGACCCCAAGGGGCGCATGCCGCCGGGCGCCAAGCTGCTCGCCGACGATGGCGCGCGACGCATCGTGGTTCGGGCCACGGGGTGCGCCGTGCCACCCGTCGCCGGCTGCGAGATGGTCGAGGTCGCCCCCGGAGCCGACGGCTCCCTGGCACCGCACGAGATCGTCGCCGCTCTCTTCACGCTGGGGCTGCGCACCATGCTGGTCGAAGGCGGCGCCGGCACCGTCTCGGGCTTCATCGACGGCGGCGCTGTCGACCGGCTGCACGTGCTGGTGGCGCCGGTCATCCTCGGCTCCGGCAAGCCGGGCCTCGCCTTGCGGCCAATCCAGCGCCTCGCCGACGCCTTAAGGCCCTCCGCGACTGTCCATGTTCTCGCGGATGGAGACGTGCTATTCGACTGCGATATGGCAAAAGCGCGCGGAGGCTGAGGCATGGAATCGCATTCGGGGGGGCGGCCGCCGGAGGCGCACGAGGGGCTCGTGTACTCGCCGACGGCTCGAGCATTCCACTGGCTGACGGTGGCGTTCGTGGCGCTGCAGGTGCCACTCGGTCTCTACATGGTCTGGCGGGGTGCCACGACCAACTTCGATGCGGCGACGAACACGCTCTACTCGGTGCACAAGCTGGTCGGCTTCATCCTGCTGTGGCTCGTCGTGGCCCGGCTACTCTATCGCTTCGCGCATGGGGCGCCTCCCGACGAGCCGACGCTCGAGTGGTGGCAGAAGGCAGCGGCTCACGCGACCCACTGGGGGCTTTATGCTCTCCTGATCGTGGTGCCGGTGCTCGGCTGGCTCGGCGTCTCCTATTATGGCGCGCTCGGCACCCTGTTCGGCATCAACCTGCCCGCCATCGCGGCGCAGAATCAGGACAAGGCCGAGCTCGTCTTCAAGCTGCATTTCTGGGCCGCCTTGTTGATCGTGGCGGGCGTGGGCGCCCACGTTGGTGCAGCGTTTTTCCACCATTTCATCCGGGGCGACGGCGTGCTGCGCCGCATGCTGCCGGGGCTTCGGCCGCGCGGCTGAAATCGAGGAGCATTGCCTTGGGGACTGACCGATGACGGACCGGCAGCCGAACCCCGATGCCGGGCCGGTGGCATGGCGCAGCGGCGCCAATCACAACCGGATGATGGAGCTCGCCCATGACGGGCGGCCTGCCGCAACGGACGCGGTCGAGCTGGCCTATTTCGGCTCCTCGGCCTTTCGCATCACGAGCCCGAAGGGCCTCTCGCTCATGATCGATCCGTGGCGCAACCATCCGATGCGCCATTGGGACTGGTATCTGCGCGACATGCCGATGACCACGGTCGATGTCGGCATCTCCACTCACGCGCACTTCGATCACGATGCGCTCAACCGCCTCGATGCCCACGTGCTGCTCGACCGGCTGATCGGCACGTGGAGCTTTCTCGACGTGGCCGTCACCGGCATTCCCGACAAGCATGCGACCGCCTCGGGCTTCGGCACCTACGACTTCAAGAAGGTGCATCGCGAGCTCAACGGCGTCGACATCGAGCCGCCCGGCAACCCGCGCTCGTGGGACAACTGCCTCGTCGTCGTCGAGACGGGCGGCTTGCGCATCCTGCATTGGGGCGACAATCGGCACGATCCGCCGGAGCACGTGTGGACCGCGCTGGGCCGCATCGACATCGCATTGCTGCCGGTCGATGGCTCGCAGCATGTGATGAGCTTCGGCATGACGGCCGAGATCATCGAGCGACTGCAGCCGAAAGTCGTCGTGCCGCACCACTATTATATCTGGGACGTCACCACGCGTGGCAGCACGTTGTTGCCGGCCGACGGTTGGGTCGACGCGCAACCGAGCCGGCGGCGCATCGAGGGCCCGGCGATCCGTTACCGGAAAGCCGAGCTGGACCGCCTGCCGGCGACGGTCGACTTCTTCGGCGATCATGTCGCCTTCGACAAGCTCGCCTGGCGGACCGGCGCTGCGGGGTAGTGCGTGAGCAAGCGGCTCGCGTTGGGCCTGCCGTGCCGCGCGCCGTTTGCCGATATCGACAGGCTTGACCGGGAAACGGAACATAGATAGAACATACATATCTATAGGCTGTTGCAACTCGAATCCCGTGGACAAGCGTTCTTCGGATGCGCCTCGGCGCAACGCGGCGGGATAGGGTGCCGGCCATCGACTCGGCCGGTCAACCGGCAGCCAACCAGGAGGATTTGCCATGGCTGGATCCGTCAACAAGGTCATCCTCGTCGGCAACCTCGGGGCCGACCCGGAAATCCGCCGCACCCAGGACGGGCGGCCCATCGCGAACCTGCGATTGGCCACCACGGAGTCCTGGCGCGACAAGAATACGGGCGAGAAGCGCGAGAAAACCGAGTGGCATCGCGTCGTCATCTTCAGCGAGCCGCTGTGCCGCGTGGTTGAGCAGTACGTCAAGAAGGGCGCCAAGCTCTACATCGAGGGCCAGCTGCAGACGCGGAAATGGCAGGATCAGCAGGGCCAGGAGCGTTTCTCGACCGAGGTCGTACTGCAGGGGTTCAACGGCACGCTTACGATGCTCGATAGCCGCGGTGGTGGCATGACGGCGTCGGGTGGCATGCAAGAGGGCCAGTCCGAGTACGGTCAGGACGAGGGCTTCGGTGGCGGCTCGGGTGGCGCCGGTGGCGGTTATGGCGGCGGCGGTGGCAGCGCGGGGAGCTACGGCGAGAGCAGCGGCGGCGGTCGCAAGCCCGCACCGAAGGCTGGCGGCGGAGGATCCAAGCCGTTCGACAAAAAGATCGACGACGAGATCCCGTTCTAAAAAACACCGACAGGGCTGTTGCCAGCAAGACGGCGAGCACGTTGAGGTGCCGCCGTTTTCACCACGTTACGGTGCACGCATCGAGCAGGCTGTATTCGCGGGCATGCTCGAGGAACGACGGTGATGAGCTCAAATGGCCGTCCACCGCCCCGGCAGCAGCTCACCTCACCATTGGCGGGTTGGTTGGTATCGCCAGCGGGATTTGGCGGCGAGAACGGAGCTTTGTTTCAGATCGCTCCGAATGCTCTCACTTTGTCGAAGTCTCTACGCAATAAGTAGGCTGGCCACCTCCGATTAGCGATCGAATCCAATTCTGCGCATCCGAACCCAATCGGTGCCCGCGAGCGGAAACCGGCGATAGTTCAATTCCGGCCAACGGCCGCCTCGAACGCTGACGTTGTCGAATGCCTCGATGAGGCTGGCTCTCGTCAATTGCCGTCCGGCCTGGAGGAGGGCCGCGGACAGAGCGGCTAGCCCAGCGGCGATCATCACATCTTGGCGGCCGTCGCGCTCTTTGCCGAGGACGATCGCTTCTGCGAGTTGCACCCGAGCCCTCGCTTCGAGGAAAGGCACTAGGCTGGCTCCCAGGTCGTCCGCCAAACCGTGGATCGTCCTGCCGCGAATATTGCGCTGGAGCATCTCTCCGGGAGGACCAAGCAGAATAAATTCCTGAGGGAGATCGGCCACAGCCCCAAGCGTGAGATGCGGATGGCTCGGAGTGATTTGTCTTCCCAGCATATGAGCGGAGCCAGCCATGTCGACGACGGGCACAGCCCGGTCGATCGCGCCGAGTAGCGCGCGAATCTGCACGTCACGCGGAGCGGAAATACCACGCACGACATGCCGGCTTTCATCACCCAAGAGAGGAAACAGCGGAAAAAGAACGGGGACGCCCGCGCTCGCCGCGGCCGCCAGAAGCTTCCGATCCTCCTTCACGATCGGAAAGACCAATGCAGCGATGCGCGAGGCCCGCAGTCGGCGGTCGAGATCCGGACCCGACAGATCGAGCTCGATTGTCTCCACCTCGAGTCCACGGCCGTGGATGAACGGGAGAGAGAGCCGTTCCCACAACGTCCTCGCCCGGTCTCTCAAAGCTGCGGCAGGACGTTCGCGGCCGGATTCGTGTGCGATGGCGACACGAACGGTCGTGTCGCGGATGCCGCCGCGCTGCTCGTCGTAGAGGTGCCCGAGATAGGTGAAGAGGGCGTGCATCTCCGTTTTGTCCAGCTTGAACCGGGGCATTGCCGCGTCCAACTCGCGGCCGGCCGAGTCCTTGCCGAGCTTGAGCGCTTCCTCGAAGGCCTGAAGATCGTAGACCGGTCGGCGTTGCGTCAGAACGTGGAGGGCATTTCCAGAAATAGCCGGCGCCTCACTGGCGCCTTCGGCACGACCAGCTCCATCGGCGCCGTGGCATCGGGCGCATGCCACTCTGGACAAGGGAACAGGGATTTTCCCATTTCCGAGAAACGCGGGTGACCGCGACGTCGTGCGTCCGTAGTAGATCGCGCGTCCGACCTCCCAGTCTCCAGCCGTGGCCGGGTGCAAGCCCATGACCATCACCAGGGCAAGCGCGGAAAGCCACCAGATCATTACGCGCCGCGCGCGAAGGCTAGGAGGAGCGACGGATCGGGCACTCCGTTCACGCGTTGGAGAGTCCGGCCCTGGTCACGCACCACGACGAAAAAAGCACCGTGCTCGTCGAGCCGGCCGAATTGCATTCCGAGACCGTCGAGGGCGCCGAACACTTGCTCGGGTTCACCAGAGAGCCAGCGGCGCCTGATGGACGAGCCGATTTCCACTGCCCGTCTGGCGAGCAGCTCTGGCGTGTCGTTGAAGGGGTCGATGGTCAGCGTAAGCAGCTGCACATCACCCTGGCCAGGGCTCTC
>JBFWQN010000363.1:0-5765 GCA_050249405.1 Hyphomicrobiaceae bacterium
ATCAAAGGTCCCGGTCGCGCGCTCATGCTTGGGCTCCCAGCAGCTTGCCATCCTTCCGGGCGGCGCGTGCTTGGTTTTCGCTGGTGCTGGCCGCCGCATCGCCAACGTAGCAGGTTCCATCCGTCCACATGGCGTGCATGATCACGGCCAGCTTGCGCGCCACGGCCACCGTCGCCTTGCGGTGGCAGCTGCGCCTGGCCAGCGCCAAGCCCCACGTCTGCACCTTGTCGCGACCCTTGAAGCGCGTCATCAGCGCCGACGCCGCCTCGTACAACGCCCGCCGAACATCCCCATCGCCGGCCTTGCTGATGCGTCCCTGCACGTCGATCGATGTGCCGGATTGCCAGCGTTGCGAGGTCAGCCCGAAGTACGCCGCACTGCAGCCAGGGCGACAGCGATCCGGCTTCATCACCGGCGCGTCTTAGCCGCGGCAGGAACGACTTGAGGACCGCTGCAATTGCATCTGGATCGGTCACCATCTCCGTCTATCTACCTCACCCTTGTCGTCGACCACGCAGATCGCCGTCCGCTCCATCGACACGTCGAGACCTGAGGTGAATTCCATCGCCCGCCTCCTGCGCTGCTGCGTCACTGCAGCGACGCTAGCAGCAGCCGCACGGGTCTGTTGGCCTTCCCCTGCATCACACGGTGCACACCGATCACGGGCCGCAGTCCGTGGATAGGACTCCCCTGACGCCCTCGTCTCACTGGCGGTTTCGTCGCACCGGCAGAAGAGGCACTGTTGCCGACGCGTCGCATTATTGCGACCGCCCTGCGCTTGCTCGGCCGGCAAACAATCCCGCTGCCCGGGGCTGCAGCGCAAGCTCGCCGGCAAGGGAGCGGCCAGCTGTAGCGCGATCGATTGGCGGAAATGGTGAGAACGATCCCGTCCGCGAACCGGGAGAACTACGCGCGGCAATGGCGCTGCTTCCTGCCAGGGGATCGCGCGTCGGGCGACTGCGAGAGTGCCTTCACCTGGCGTCCCGCCAATCATTGGCGCGGGTATCGTGACGTAAAGCTGCATCTCGGTCGGCAGCGCCCGACCCGTCGCCAGGTACTCCTCGTAGCGCTTGGGGCCTGCATTGTAGACTGCCAGAAACCCAGACGGCCCGCAGCGGTCGTGCATCTCCCGCAAATACGCAACGCCAGCAAGAATGTTGTCGCGCGCGTCAAAAAGACCGACGCCCAAGCCATGGCGGGACCGCGAACCGGCCCAGGCATTAGGCATGATCTGCATGAGGCCCGTCGCGCCCACCGGTGAGACGCGCGCGCACATCTCCACGCTTTCCTGCATCATGATGGCATTGGTCCAAATGATCGGCACGCCGAACCACTGCGCAGCTTCAGCGATGAATTTGGCGAATGGTTCTGCTGCGGCTTCGCTCTGCGACTGTTCGGCCACGAACGGTTCGGCTCGGGCGGGGTAAGCGCCTCCGCCGCTCAGCAAGGGCAGCAGGACCATGGCCAACATCGCGACTGGCCGACCAATGCCTCGTCGGGTCTTGGCCGAGAAGAGAAAGAGGTTGCGATGCTCGTCAAGCAAGCGCTCGACGACCCGAGCACGGATGCGGTCCATGGTCATTCCTTTCGGTCCAAACGGGCTGTGCACGTGCGATGACGGCAGACGACGGGATCGATCCCACGTATCTGCCTTCCAACGAATCGGCTGATTGCCAGTTCATGAAGAAGAATTCGCCGCCAGCTCGCCAGACCGGCAGCGGCCGAGCGCTACTGTCGCGCCTAGAGAACAAGGCATACTGGTCACGGGCGATCGGAATTGGACGACCTCTGGCACTAAAACTGCACATTGAGCCGGCTCGCACGTGGTCGTTCTTCAGCCATACCCATTACACGGCGCCATCCGATCTATAGCCGCGAGCCCGCCACAGCCCTACGCCGCTTGGAAACGCCTTTCGTCCTTCGGTCACTATCGCTTTCAATCTCCTCGGCAGACCGAGGAGGTGATATGGGCCGCGTTTCCGAAGCACCGATCAGGCGGACCATCCGCAGGCAGCAGTTGCGTGAGATGGTGCCACTGGCGGACAGCACGATCTACGAGATGGAGCAGCGCAATGAATTCCCGCGCCGCTTCGCTCTTTCACCGAGATGCGTCGTCTGGGATTTGGCCGAGGTCGAGGCGTGGCTCGCGTCTCGCCGGTCGCGGCCGATTCCGCGCGCTCAACATCCGGACGTTGCTCAGCGTCGAGCGCGCCCCGTCAAAGCGAAGGATCGAGCGCCAGCAGCGGCATCGACGGCGGAATGAGAACGGGCATGTGCTTCTCGCCGGCGACCCAGGCATAGACGATGTCCGACCACTCCTGCATCATGTGGCGCCGCTGCACTTCGTACTCGGCCTTGTTGTAGACCCCTCGCGACGAGCGTCCATCCTCGTGCGCAAGGCACTTCTCGATCCAGTCGCTGTTGAAGCCGAGCTCATTGAGAAGCGTCGAGCCCGTCCGGCGCAGGTCGTGCACGGTGAACGGCTCGACCGGCAGGCTTTCCTTCTTGGCGCGCTCGACAACGGCGTACGTTACCCGGTTGAAGGTCGCGCGCGACATCGGAGCATCTGCATCGTATCGCGACGGCAGCAAGTACTTGGAGTTTCCTGCGCAGGTCTTTAGCGCGATCATGATGTCGAGAGCCTGGTGTGAGAGGTAGACGTTGTGAGCTTTGGATCTCTTCATCCGTTCCTTCGGAATCGTCCAGACAGCATTCTCGAAATCGATCTCGTCCCAGATCGCATCCTGCAGCTCGCTCTTGCGCACCATCGTCAGCAGAATGAGCCGAAGCCCGAGGCGGATCGTGGGCAATGTCGGCACGTGCTCGAGCTGCTTCAGCATGATCCGGATTTCAGTCGGCGAGAGCGACCGGTCTCTCGGGACAAAGTGGGCGATCGACGACGGTCCGACATCGTCGGCGGGATTGGCGACCTTCTCGCCGTGAAGGATCGCGAAGCCATAGATCTGCTTGACGATGTCCCGTACGTGAATAGCCGTCGCCGGTGCGCCCCTTGCGACGATCTTCGCGCAATGCGCCCGGAGATCATCCGGCTCGATCTCGGTCAGAAGCCTGTTGCGCCACGCCGGCAGCAGGTCACGCTCGAAGATCGATCGGCGCATGGCGCGCGTGCTGTCGGCCATGGCGTCGCTTGAAAGCCACCGCTCGCCGAACTGGCCGAAGCTCTTCGCCTCCTTCAGGCGACGCTTCTCGCGCTGCTTCTCGATAGCCGGGGACCTCCCCTCTCGAACGGCGCGCTTGGCATCGAGGCACATCTCGCGCGCACGCAGGAGGGAGACGCCATCACGTCCATACTTGCCGAAGTTCACCGTCTCCCGTCGCCCGTTCAGGCGGTAATCCAGCCGGAAGGAGAGAGCCCCGCCGGGAGATACGTGGACGTACATGCCGTCACGATCAGTGATCTTGTACGGTTTTTCCTTCGATTTCAGGCTCTTAAGCGCAACGTCGGTCAGCATGCGAGGCCCTCCAAACACACGAACACCGTCAGGCCAGTCTTGGAGGTCTCGCGATAGTATTTAATAGCGTTTTCAGTATCTTAGGCTATAAAAAACACCGTCAAGAGGCCTTCCAATGTGACGGTATTGCAGATGGTGATGGTCGGCAAGAGTTACCGGCACCGTCACTGGCAACGACACGCGTGATCACTGCGAGCCGATTGAGTTCGATAGATAACGTCAAATTTGTATGATTATTCAGTATCTTAAGGACGATCTGTCGATAGTCACCAATAGCATCTGAAGGCTCGGAATCATTCCCATTCGATCGTCCCCGGCGGCTTGGACGTGATGTCATAGGTCACCCGGTTGATCCCCCGCACCTCGTTGATGATGCGGTTGGCGACGCGGCCCAGGAACGCATGGTCGAACGGGTAGTAGTCGGCCGTCATGCCGTCGGTCGAGGTGACGGCGCGCAGCGCACACGCTTGGTCGTACGTCCGTCCGTCACCCATCACGCCCACGGTGCGCACCGGCAGCAGCACAGCGAAGGCCTGCCAGATCTCGTCGTAGAGGCCGGCCTTGCGGATCTCGTCGAGGTAGACGGCGTCGACCTGGCGCAGGAGGTCGAGCTTTTCCCTGGTGATGGTGCCGGGGATGCGGATGGCGAGCCCCGGCCCCGGGAACGGATGGCGGTTCACCAGGTCGGGCGGCAGGCCGAGCTCGCGGCCGAGCTCGCGCACCTCGTCCTTGAAGAGCTCGCGCAGGGGCTCGACCAGCTTCATGTTCATGCGCGCCGGCAGGCCGCCGACATTGTGATGGCTCTTGATGGTGACCGAGGGGCCGCCGGTGAAGGAGACCGATTCGATCACGTCGGGATAGAGCGTGCCCTGGGCCAGGAACTGCGCACCGCCGATCTTCTTTGCTTCCGCCTCGAACACGTCGATGAACAGCGCGCCGATCGTCTTGCGCTTGGTCTCGGGATCGCTCACGCCGTCGAGCGCCTTGAGGAACGTCTCGGAGGCGTCGGCATGGACCAGCGGGATGTTGTAGTGGTCGCGGAACAGGCGCACGACCTCGTCGGCCTCGTCGAGCCGCAGCAGGCCGTGGTCGACGAACACGCACTGCAGCTGGTCGCCCAGCGCCTCGTGCAGCAGCACGGCCACCACCGAGGAGTCGACGCCGCCCGACAGGCCGCAGATCACGCGGCCCGAGCCCACCTGGGCGCGGACCTGGGCGATGGCGCGGTCCTTGAAGGCGGCCATCGTCCAGTCGCCCTTGAAGCCCGCGATCTTGAGCGCGAAGTTGCGCAAGAGCTTGGCGCCGTCGGGCGTGTGCATCACCTCGGGATGGAACTGCACGCCGTAGAACTTGCGCGCCTCGTCGGCGATGGCGGCGAACGGCGCGTTCTCCGAGGTGGCGATGATGCTGAAGCCCGGCGGCAGCCTGGTCACGCGATCGCCGTGGCTCATCCAGACCTGCTTCCTGTCGCCCGGCTGCCACACGCCGTCGAACAGGGCCGAGGGCTGCTTGACCTCGAGCTCGGCGCGGCCGAACTCGCGGTGGTGGCCCGCCTCGACCGTGCCGCCGAGCTGCTGGGCCATGGTCTGCTCGCCGTAGCAGATGCCCAGGATGGGCACCTGGGCGGCGAAGATGGCGGGGTCGGCCGAGGGTGCGGCGCCCTCGATCACCGAGGCCGGGCCGCCCGACAGCACGATGGCCTTGGGGTCGAATTGCTTGAGCTTGGCCTGGTCGACCGACTGGAAGGGGTGGATTTCGCAGTAGACCCCGGCTTCGCGCAGGCGGCGGGCGATCAGCTGGGTGACCTGGGAACCGAAATCGACGATCAGCAAGCGGTCGGACATGCGGCGATATACGGGGCGGCGGGCCGGGGTTCAACTGGGGTGTGTGGATGTCTTTGCTGAGCGCGCCGAGTGGCGCTTCCTCCCCAGCGAAGCTGGGGAGGTGGCCCGAAGGGCCGGAGGGGTCATGAGCTTCAGTATGGATGCCTATGACCCCTCCGACGCCGTATGACGGCGCCACCTCCCCACGCTTCGCGTGGGGAGGAAGACGCTGCTACAGGTCGAACCGGTCGGCGTTCATCACCTTGGTCCAGGCCGCCACGAAGTCGGCCACGAACTTCGCTCCTGCGTCGTCGGCGCCATAGACTTCGGCAAGCGCGCGCAGCTCGGAGTTCGAACCGAAGACGAGGTCGACACGGGTGCCGGTCCACTTCAGCTTGCCGCTCGTGCGGTCGTGTCCCTCGAACACGTTTTCATCGGAGGTCGCTTTCCACTCGGTGCCGATGTCCAG
>JBFWQN010000364.1:0-5750 GCA_050249405.1 Hyphomicrobiaceae bacterium
ATCACGCACTGCCCCGGCTTCGGCGGCGCATCGTACATCTCGACCGCGTAGTTGTCGGCGATCAGCGCTGCGACCTTCGATTCGGACACCCAGCGGAGCAGGCGATCGTCGCGCCCGTCGAGGCCGCAGCAGTGACCGTGCATCCACTCGGGCGTCGGCTTCTTCTTGCCCTCGAAGATCACCTCGTCGAAGCCCGTGCGGAAGCAGACCATGTCTCCCGGCAGGATCTTGATGCCGTCGGCGGCAATGACACGCATCAGGTCGTCGTAGTCGACCGGCTTCTTGGCTCGTCCGAAGTGCGCCTCGAGGTCGATCATCACGGCACGGCCCTGGATGCACTTCTCGGCCATCCGCTCGACGCCGAGCGCGTTCGCCGAGGACGTGCCGACCGCCGGGACCATCGTGCCCGGAACGCCGCCCGCATCCTTGCCTTCGGTCGGCCCCAGGATCTCGTGGCTGAGACGGTAGCCGTTGTAGAACACGGGCTCGGCCACGCCGTCGCCGTCCGCGTCGAACAGCGCGCCGACATGGGCGAGCGTGTCCCACTGCGTCGAGTACTGCAGGTGGAGCAGCACCATGTCGTCGTTGACGACGTCCTGCATGCCCGGGTGATCCCACTCCGCGCGATAGCCCCAGTTGGGCTTGTCGTTCCTGAGCGTCGGTCGGATCTGCGGCGGGTGCCGGCGTGGGTTGAGCGCGTTGCCACCCGGATAGTCGAGCGGCATCGACAGGCAGAAGGTCTTGCCGGCCTTCACCTCGGCGACGCCCTGCTGCACCTTCTCGGCGGTGATCTCGTTGAGGCGGCCGAGCTGGTCGTCGGGGCCGTAGTCGCCCCAGGTCGAATTCTCGGGGCGCTTCTTCCAACGGGGATTCTGCATCAAATCGTCTCCTCGGTCGGTTCCGGTCTTGGACGAGCGACGAGCCCGAGCCGCTCGTCACCTGGTCTTCTGGTCTTCTGGCCTCTGGCGCGCCGCGCCGACGCGATGGGGCGGCTCGACAAACCTGTTTTCATCTTCGCGGGCAGTTGAACGAGAGCCGTGTGTTGCCGTAGCGCTGGCCGACGTCCTCCTGTTCCTGGCGCATCGGCAACCGGGCGCCCTGGTACTCGACCATGCGCTCGCCCTCCCAGACTAGGCCAGCGCTGCCGTCGCCCGGCAACGTCTCGGCGTAGAACCCGATCGCATAGCTGTTGTTGTGCTGGACCGGACCGTTGCCGTCACGCAGTGGCTCGACCCTGCCGGCAAGTGCCGCGACGGCGAGCGCCTCGAGGAAATTGCGTGCTTGCACCGGCTTGTCGGCGGGAACACGCATCTCTACCACCGCCCCCACGCCGTCCGTCCGTGGCACGTACTCGACCACCACGCGCAAGTCATGGGAGCAGAGGTTCTCGATCTCGATTCCACCGAAACGGTTGCGATAGCGTTGCCGCTCCGCCTCGGCTGCGGCGGCAGCTTCAGCCTCGCGCTCGCGCGACCGCCAATAGTCGCGCGAGTAGCTGCTCTGCTGTGCACCGGCGGGGAGCGCCCCTGCCGCGAGCACGGCCGACAGCAGCAGGGCAGGGGCCTGCCGTCGATGGGCCTTCGGCATGGGCTTCTCCTGTCGGTTCGCGCGCGCCGCCAGCCTATTCGGCGGCTTTTCGTCCGAGACCGCGCAGTTGCCCGATCTCGGGCCGGGCGAGGCCCAGGTGGTCGCGCAAGGTCGCGCCCGTGTAGTCCTTGCGGTAGATGCCGCGCCGCTGCAACTCGGGCACGACGTGCTTCACGAAGTCCTCGAAGCCGCCCGGCTGGTGCGTGGGGCCCACCACGAAGCCGTCGCAGGCCGGCGTCGACCACCACTCCTCGATGCGGTCCGCGATCTCTTTCGGGCCGCCGACCCAGGCGTTGCGCAGCAGCCCGCGACCGGTGATCTGCATGAAGTCGCGCACCGTCGGGTTCTTCTTGCCGGATTCGAGCACCCGGTCGCGCATCGACTGCATGCCGTTGATCGAGCGCAGCTCCTCGTCGGTGAACTCCTCGTCGAGGCCTTTTCTCGCGAAATCGTAGTTGAGCGCCTCCGACAGCAGTGACAGCTGGTCGACGTCGTTCGGCAGCTTGTCGTAGGCGGCTTGCTTGTCCTCGGCCTCCATCCTGGTCGCTGCAGCAACGGGGTAAAAGAGGGTGCAGATCTTCTGGCTGTCGGGATGGCGCCCCACGGCGATCAGGTCGGCCTTGGCCTTGTCGTAGGCCGCCTTGGCGTGGGCGAGGTCGTGGTGCGCGACGAACAGTAGCTCGCCCCAGCGCGCGGCGAAGCGACGGCCGCGCCCGCTCATGCCGGCCTGCATGACGACGGGATGGCCCTGCGGAGAGCGGGGCACCGTGAAGGGGCCGCGGGACTCGAGGAACTTGCCCTTGTAGTCGATGCGCCGGACTTTCGAGGGGTGCGCGAAGACGTTGTTCTTCTTGTCGACCACGACCGCGTCGTCGTCCCACGAATCCCAGTGGCCGAGCACGATCTCCATGAACTCGTCCGCGCGGTCGTAGCGCGTATCGTGCTCCATGGCCTCCTCGCCGCGGCCCATGTTACGCGCCTCGTTGTCGTTGACCGAGGTGACGCAGTTCCAGGCGGCGCGGCCCTTCGTCATCAGGTCGACGGTCTGGAACACGCGTGCGACGTGGAAGGGATCGAAGTAGGTGGTCGAGTAGGTCGCTCCGAGGCCGAGCCGCGTGGTGGCGGCGGCCATGGTCATCAGGCAAGTGACGGCGTCCATCTTCACGCAGCGGATGCCGTTCTCGACCGTGTGCGCGTGGTCGCCCTGGTACATGTCCGGCATGGCGAGGCGGTCGTCGAAGAAACCGGCGTCGAACTTGCCGGCCTCCAGCACGCGCGCGATGTGCTGGTAGTAGTCGGGGTGGAAGCTGTTGGTCCATGCCTCCGGATGCCGCCAGGAGGCGGGCAGCGTCGTGCAGTTCTGGGCCTGCAGAAAGGCGACGAAGTGGACTTGGCGCATGGCGGTGCTCCCGTCTGAGTTTGTCTGATGGCAGCAGGGCGCGGGGCGGGCGTCAACCGGATCGTGGAGTGCGCGGGTCGGGACGCCACTTGCGGCCTGCCGCGCGGCCTGTACCATCGTGGCTCCACACCCAATCGAGGAGATGCACGCATGGCCTTCTACGAGCTGCGCCAGTACAAGATCCGTCCGGGCAAGATGGAAGCCTGGCTGAAGCTGATGGAGGGCGAGATCATCCCCTTCCAGGTGTCGAAGGGCGCGGTCATCACGGCCTCGTTCCGGGGCGAGACGGACGAGTCGGTCTACGTGTGGATCCGCCGCTTCGAGAGCGAGGAGGCGCGCGTCCGCATCTACAAGGACATCTACGAGTCCGATTTCTGGAAGAACACCATCAGCCCTCAGGTCGGCGAGCTGATCGACCGTTCGGCGATCAACGTGCAGCGCGTCCTGCCGACGCCCATGTCCTGCGCGCAGTAGGCGGAGTGCCCGGCGCCCGGCTCGAGCCGGGCGCCCCTTCGCATGTGAGACAAATTGCAGGTCCTCGCAGCATCCCGGCATGGTTGCCAGCCCGGGAGGCTGTCGCTATGAGTACGCGCGAAGAGCTTGCCCGCGGGCCGAGAACGGCACGGGCCCGGTCATGATGCCGGCCCGCCCGTGCTACAGCCGTTGCGTCCGGCCGGCATCGGTCGGAACCTCGAGGGCACACAGGCGAGACGGCCCATGGCAACGCTGGTGATGAAATTCGGCGGCACGTCCGTCGCCAATGTCGAGCGCATTCGCAACGTCGCCGCGCATGTCAAGCGCGAGGTCGATGCCGGCAACAAGGTGGCCGTCGTGGTGTCGGCGATGTCGGGCGCCACCAACCAGCTCGTGGCCTGGGTCCGCGAGGCCTCGCTCCTGCACGATGCCCGCGAGTACGATGCGGTGGTTGCCTCGGGCGAGTGCGTCACCGCAGGGCTGCTCGCCATCGTGCTCCAGTCGATCGGCGTCCAGGCGCGCTCGTGGCAAGGCTGGCAAATTCCAGTCATCACCGATCAGGCGCACGGCTCGGCCCGCATCGTCGACATTCCGGGCGAGCGGCTGCGCGAGCGGCTTGATGCGGGCGAGGTGGCGGTGGTCACCGGCTTCCAGGGCATCGAGCCGACGCGCAATCGCGTGGCCACCCTCGGGCGCGGCGGCTCCGACACCAGCGCCGTCGCCCTGGCTGTGGCGCTGAAGGCGGATCTTTGCGATATCTACACCGACGTCGACGGCGTCTACACCACGGACCCGCGCATCGTCGCCAAGGCGCGCCGGCTGCCGAAGATCTCCTACGAGGAGATGCTCGAGATGGCCTCGCTCGGCTCGAAGGTGCTGCAGACGCGCTCGGTCGAGCTCGCCATGGTGCACCGCATGCGGACCCGCGTGCTGTCGAGCTTCGTTCCGCCGGCCGAGATGAAGCCGGCGCGTCCCGATTCGTGGGACGAGATTGGAACCATCGTTTGCGACGAGGATGAGATCGTGGAGACCCAGGTCGTCAGCGGCATTGCCTACTCGAAGGACGAGGCCAAGGTCACGCTGCGCCGGATCGCCGACCGGCCGGGCATCGCTGCCGCCATTTTCGGGCCGCTGGCCGATGCCAACATCAACGTCGACATGATCGTGCAGAACTTGTCGTCGGACGGCCGCCATACCGACATGACGTTCACGGTGCTGCAATCGGAGCTGCCGCGAGCGCTCGAGGTGCTGAAATCGGCCCGCGGCCAGATCGGCGAGTTCGAGCTCGTGTCCTCCTCGGACGTGGTGAAGGTGTCCGTCATCGGCATCGGCATGCGCAGCCACGCCGGCGTTGCCGCCCAGATGTTCAAGGCGCTGGCCGGCAAGGGCATCAACATTCTCGCCATCACGACGTCCGAGATTAAAATCAGCGTTTTGATCGACTCGGCCTATGCCGAGCTAGCCGTGCGCACGCTGCATTCTCTCTACGGGCTCGACGCTGATTGACCGCGGCGCCGTCAGGCGCGCGACAGTCGGGTCTGCCAGCCGCTCGTGCGGCGGCATGGGCGAGCGCGAGACGCCACGCCCTTGACCGCCCGCACCGCAACAGGCTCTTTCGCAAGATGGTAAAGCGACCCGTCGAGGAACCGCACATCGCCTCGGCAGAGCCGACGCTGAGGCTCATTCTGCGTCGCCTTCGCGAGACCATGGCCGAGACCGGCGACGGTCAGCGACGGCTCGACAAGATCGTGCGCCTCGTCTCCGGCCTGATGGTGGCCGAGGTGTGCTCGATCTACCTCAAGCGCCAGGACCACTCGCTGGAGCTGTTCGCCACGGAAGGCCTCAATCCGGCGGCCGTGCACAACATGTTCATGAAGCGCGGCGAAGGCCTCGTCGGCCGCTGCGCCGAGCTCGCCGTGCCCGTGAACGAGCCCGACGCTCAGTTGCATCCGGCGTTCTCCTACCGGCCCGAGACGGGCGAGGAGATCTATCACTCGTTCCTCGCCGTGCCGATCCTGCGCGGCGGCGAGGTTTTGGGCGTGCTGACGGTCCAGAACAAGACCCCGCGCCATTACACCGACGACGACGTCGAGGCATTGCAGACGACGGCGATGGTGCTGGCCGAGCATCTCGTCACGGGCGCAGTGGCGCTCGGCGCCGGAACGGTCGCGCGCAGCATCGACGATGTGGTGAAAGGGCAGCCGATCGCCGAGGGATTGGCGCTCGGCCACGTCGTGCTGCATGCCCCGCGCGTGGCGGTGACCGAGCTCGTCGCCAAGGACATCGCGGC
>JBFWQN010000365.1:0-5736 GCA_050249405.1 Hyphomicrobiaceae bacterium
CGAACAGTGCCGCGAGCGAGAGGAACAGCGCCACGGTGGCCATGTGGCCGTCAGCGTTCACCTCGACAGAGGAGCCCGCCTCCAGACCGGCGATGCGGGCGAGCGGCACACGCCGGTGCCCGAGGCGAAGCATGCCGGCCTGTGCCCCCCGTTCGGCCTCGAGCTCGATCGACCACGGCGCGGGCGGCCTGGAAATATCCACGGTGAGAGACCTCGCGACCACGTGCGCAGCAGGGTGCAAGAGATTGCCACAGGCCGCTTGACGAGAGGCTAATGCGCCCGGCGGCACCTGCCCTGCTCCATACTGAGAAAATCCGTCGCCCTTCGATGCATGGGAGCCCCGCATCTGAAGCATTGCCCTGCTCCCTTTCGGTCATGTGTCGTTCACCAAGAAAAGCCCATTCAAGGCGCACGACTGAACCCGAGGAGATCAGAATGAAAAAGCTCGCCATCGCCGTTGGTTTGCTGGGATTGCTCGCCACCACCGCCAGCGCCCAGCCGGTGCCGGCCTGGGAGAAGGGGCGCCACCCTTACGCACGCCAGCATCACGGCGTCTGCATCGACAAGGCGCGCCGGCTGCATGGCTACGAGCGGCGCGCCGAGCGTGATGGCCGCCTGTCGCGCGGCGAGCGCCAGACCATCGCCGCCCTGCAGCGCGATCTCGACAGGACGTGCGGGCGCTTTCGCTGGGGCCGCTGAGCTGAGATCGTGACGTGATCGGGGGCGGCGGCAGAGATGCTGCCGCCCCTTGTCATTCGAGACAGCCCCGAGTCACGCCTTCACGAAGGGCGACGGGACGAGGAAGCGGCCAGCGACGGTGCGCAAGGCATTGTCGGTGCTCGCCAGGCCAGCGCGACGCAACTCCTGCAGAAGCGCTCCGGCGACGGTTTGCGACCAGAACCAGCGGTCGATCTGCCGGCTCGCCGGATAGGGCGAATGCAATTGCGCAGCCTCGCCGTAGAAGGCCTTCAGGTCGTCGGCGAGGAAGCGCAAGGCCAGGGCTGCGGTAGGAAGGCCCGGCGGCGGCAACGGCATGGCACCGCCGAGGAAGGTCGCCGCGTAGTCGGGCCAGGCCACGGACGCCTGCTGCGAGATGCCGACGCTGGTCCGCCCACGCTCTGCGGCGGCGCGGGCCTGCCAGGGGCGCACCAGCATCAGCTCGGCCGCGAGCGCCTCGGACCACGCCCTGACGTCGTGGGAGGCCGGAAGCGGCCGCTGCGGAAGGGCGAACGGCGGTTGCCAGCCCGGCACCTCCCGCCATCCCGGCGCATCGGTCGGGAAATCCTCGATGATGACCGCACCGGCGGGCCGCTCCAGCAGTCGGAGAGCGGCCAGCAGCACCTTGCGCTGGAAAGCCGTGTCGCCCGGCTCGCCAAGCGGCCGGCCGAGCTGGAACGGGACGAACAGCGCCCGCGGCGGCATGGCCTTCTCGAGATGCAGTCGCACGAGACCGATCACCGTGGTCGCAATGCCGTGCCCTTCGATCTGGTGGGCGAGCGCGCTCACGGCGCGCGTGCAGAAGGGTCAGACCGGCGAGAACAAGACCGCATCGATCCGATCGCGGCGGAAGCGGGCGACGAGCGCCTCGACCGTCTCCGTCATGACTTTCGGGTCGGTCGAGCCCATCACGGCATAATGCGTATCGGCCACCGAGCCGACGATGCCCTCAGCCGCAAGCTCGGCGAGGCGGGACACCGGATAGACGACGTCGAGGTCGCGCTGGAAGCCCGCCCGGTCGAAGTTGATCGAGACGTGGCTCATGCGGATATCGGCGCCGGGTAGCGACGCCGGCAGCTCGCGGAACTCGCCGGAGCCCGGCAGGAACGGCATCTCTCGGCGGTCATGCAGGGCGGCGGACGAGACGATGGCCACACGGCGTTCCGACAGCGGCGGCCCAACGACGAACGGGTGTGTCGCCGGCGCCGGAATATCGAGCGCGATAATCGCCTCGCGCGTCGCCTCGGGGATGTCCTCGAGCCTTGCCATCATCGCCTCTCGCACACCAGCGGCTGGAAACCGGCCGCACACGCCCCTCGGCACTCCTATCCTGCCGAAAGCCGTTCGGCCAGATCAATGACCGGGCAAGAAGGACAGAACTGCCGATACGGTTGCCAGTCGGGGGCGAAGCGCAGCGCACGAGCGCCGGGCGGGCGGACGCGCGCCCGGCTCATAGTGCCTTCATCCAGTACTGCATGGGCTTTGCGGTTTCGGCCGTCTCCCCGAGGTCGAGCCATTCGAACGAGCCGACCAGGCCGGGAACGGGGGCATAGCCGCGCTTGCGCCAGAATTCATCCAGCGGCCGGTAGCCGGGGGGACGGCGCGGATCGGTCGTCGATCGCACCACGGAGCAGAAAGCGGCATGCGTGAAGCCGCCGATCGCGCGCGCGTGAGCCTCCCGGCCCTCGAAGAACGCGTTGCCGAGGCCGCGCCCGCGATAGCTGGGCAGCAGCACCGACTCGCCCAGGTAGAAGATGTGCGAGACATCCTCGCCGCGCGCCAGGAATGGGGCCGCGAACTCCTCGGCGTGCCCTCCCATCGGCACGGCCGTCGCCGCGCCGACGATGCGGCCGCCGTCACGTGCGGCCACCACGACGGCGCCTGCACTTTCCGCGAACATCGAGAAATAGTCCTGCTCGTAGTCGTAGGAGCCATCATAAAGGTAGGGCCAGTCGCGGAAGACCTCGATGCGAAGGCGGGCGAGATCTGGCAGCACAGCCCTGATGGAAGGGCCCGTCAGGATGGAGACGCTGACCGTCACGCAGAGCCTCCGCCGTCGTCGCCGCCGGTCACCTGCACGAGCCAATCGGTCAGGTTGTAGTACGTGGTGACACGCGAGATGACGCCGTCCTCGATGGCGAAAAAGGTGCCCGCCGGCAGCACGTAGGTCTGACCGGAGGCCTCGGGCAACCCTTCGTCGGTCGCGAGATAGGTGCCCTCGACGTTGAACTCGGCCGCGGCCCGGCGGCCGTCGGCGGAGGCCATGACCACGATGCCGGAGAGGCGCTCGCGATAGCAGCGGCTCATGTGCTCGCAGAAAACGCGGAAGGCCGCCTTGCCCGCGCGGCGAGGACCCTGGTTGACGTCGTGAAGAACGCCTTCCGAGAGACAGGCCAGCATGCCTTCCGTGTCGCTCTTGTTGAAGGCTTCATAGTAGCGGCGCACCAGCGCCTCGGTCTCGGCCTGCGACATGGATGCTCCGATCGTGCCGTCCTCGCGGCGCCCCGACTCGCACACTCCCGCGCCGGTTGCAACGCATCGATGATCTGGGCGTCCGGCAGGAGTATTGCCGATGGCGGGACGGCATCAAAAAAGGCGCGCCGCGAGTTGCGGCGCGCCCTCCATTTCTTATCCGACGGATCAAAAATCGCTGTCGTCCGCTCCACCCCAGTCGGCGTTGTCGTCGAGAGAGGCGACCTGCTCATTCTCCATCTGGGCGTCGTCGGCAGCGTCCTGCTGGTAATCGATCTCGCGCTGGCGATCGGAGGGAACCACCTCGTAGGGCGAGGACTCGGTCGATGCGGGCGACGAGGTCGAATGACCGGCCGCCTGAGCGCCGTGAGAGCCGCCGAGCATCCCCGAGATGGCGTTGGCGGCCATCATGCCGCCTGCGACGCCGGCCGCGGTGGTCAGCGCCGAGCGCATGAAACCGCCGCCCGCCGGAGCAGCGGGCTGCTGCATCTGCGGCGGCTGGCCCCAGGAGCTGCCCTGCTGGGCGAAGCCGCCGCGGTTGGGCGGAGGCGCACCCCAGGGCGAGCCTTGCTCGCCGGGCTGCGGCGCAACGCGACCGCCACCGAAAGACGGGCTCGCCTGCCGCGGCGCGGGCTGCTCCTGCCGGCCGCCGCCGAACAGGCCCCCGAGAAAGCTGCCGCTCGACTTCTGCGGCTGCGGCTGCGTCCGCGCCATCTCGTCCTCGAGATCGCGGATGCGCCCCTCGAGCTCCTCGATGCGGCTGCCGGCCTGCTGCAGGTAGTGCTCCTGGGCGAGAACGGACTGGACGAGCAAATAGATGGAATCAGGCGTCTGACGTACGCTCTGGTTGATGAGGCTGTCCGCCTCTCGGTCCTTCTCGACCCGGCCCTGCTGGCGCATGCGGTCGAAAAGGTCAGAGATCAACTGGCGTTCATCCGGCGTCATGGTGGTCTCCTCACGGCGTCTAGCGCGCAGCATGTTGGGTGCAGCGCCTCCCGTGGCAATAGGCAACCAAGATTGCGGCGAGATGAATTCTGGAACCGATCGCGAACATGCACTAAACCATCGTAAATATGAAATCTAAGATTGAATATTTCGGCGTCACAACCTTTTCTTTGAAAGAGAGCTGGTCAAAATACAGCGCCTCGCGCCGCGACCGGCCAAACGCTCTCCACCCGCGCCGACGGCGTGCCCATCCCGCGAACGCCGATATACCAGTCGTGCAGGTTCACGGTCGGGTCGCAATGGGGCGGCACCAGCAGCACCTTGTCGCCGAGCCGTGGGCGGTCGTTGCAGGCGGCGAGGTTCAAGCCGCCGTGCTCGTCGGACGGCCGCTCGTAGAGGGCGCCGGCAAATCCCCGAACCTCGGGCATGCCGCTCTCGAAGGTGAAGGTCTTGAGGCCGGCGTCGATCACCGCCCGATCGGCGACCGGCGTGCTCATGACGGTGGCATAGACGAAGAGCGCGTGCTCGAAGGTGTCGATGCGGCTGCCGTCCGCCTTGAGATTGCGGGCATAGTCGGCGTCCATGAACACATACGATCCGGCTTGCAGCTCGTTATAGACACCCGAGGCCGCCTCGAGCTCGAACGTGCCCGTGCCGGCGCCGCCCACCACCTCGCAAGGCAGACCCGCCTTGCCGAGCAACGTGACCGTATCCGCCGTCCATTCCACGGCGCGGGCGATGGCGGCTTTGCGCTCGTCGAGCGTCCGCAGGTGCTGGGCGCGGCCCTGGTAGGACTGCAGCCCGGCGAAAACCAGGCCTTTCTCCCGCGCCACGCGCTCGGCCAACGTCACGGCGGCTGCACCCGGCTGCACGCCACAGCGTCCTGCACCGACGTCGATCTCGACCAGCGTGCGGATGGTGACGCCGGCTTTGCGCGCAGCGGAGCCCAGGGCCTCGACGGCCGCCTCGTGGTCGACTGCGACCATGACGCGGGCCTGATGCGCCAGCGACGCCAGCCGGTCGAGCTTGCGGGCGCCGACCACCTCGTTCGACACGTAGACGTCCGGAATGCCGCCTTCGACCATCGCCTCGGCTTCCGACACTTTCTGGCAGCACAGGCCCACGGCTCCCAGCGCCATCTGCTTCAGCCCGATCACCGGCGACTTGTGCGTCTTGGCATGGGGCCGGAGCCTGACACCTGCCTTGGCCACGGCGTCCGCCATGCGGCGCAGGTTGCGCTCGAAAGCGTCGAGATCGACGACCAGCGACGGCGTATCGATCTCGCTCATGGCCATGCCGGGCATCGCGGGGGGCAGGTGGGGCATCGGGGGCTCCTGGGATTGCGGTCGGAACGCGGGGCGTGCCGTGGCGCGGCTCAACGGACGCCGAGCTTCCTCTGCAGGCTGGAGGAGGAGGTCGTGTACTGGAACACCACCTTCTTGTCGGGATAGACGATGCGGTTGGCACCCTGCGCCATGAGGGCCGCCTCGTGGAAGCCGGACAGGATGAGCTTCAGCTTGCCCGGATAGCTGTTGATGTCGCCGATTGCGAAGATGCCGGGCTCGCTGGTCTGGAACTGCTCCGTGTCGACTGGCACGAGGT
>JBFWQN010000366.1:0-5711 GCA_050249405.1 Hyphomicrobiaceae bacterium
CCGCGAGGCGAGAATTAAACCGAGTAGTACATGTCGAACTCGACGGGGTGCGGGGTCATCTCGAAGCGCTCGACCTCGGCCATCTTGAGCTCGATGTAGGCGTCGATCATGTCGTCGGAGAAGACGCCGCCCATCTTGAGGAAGCCGCGATCGGCGTCGAGGCACGACAGTGCCTCGCGCAGCGAGCCGGCCACCGTCGGTATCTTCGAGAGCTCCGCCGGCGGCAGGTCGTAGAGGTTCTTGTCCATCGGCTCGCCGGGCGACAGCTTGTTCTGGATGCCGTCCATGCCGGCCATCAACATGGCGGCGAAGCCGAGGTAGGGGTTCGCTGCCGGATCCGGGAAGCGGACCTCGATGCGCTTCGCCTTCGGGCTCGTCACGTGCGGAATACGGCACGAGGCGGAGCGGTTACGGGCGGAGTAGGCGAGCAGAACCGGCGCCTCGTAGCCCGGCACCAGCCGCTTGTAGCTGTTGGTGGTCGGGTTGGTGAAGGCGTTGATGGCCTTGGCGTGCTTCAGGATGCCGGCGATGTAGTGCAGGCAGGTGTCCGAAAGGTCGGCGTACTTGTTGCCGGCGAACGTCGGCTGACCGCCCTTCCAGATCGACTGGTGGCAGTGCATGCCCGAGCCGTTGTCGCCGAAGATCGGCTTCGGCATGAAGCAGGCCGTCTTGCCGTAGGCCTGGGCCACCTGGTGGATCACATACTTGTAGATCTGCATGTGGTCGGCCATCGTCACCATGTGGCCGAACTTGATGCCGAGCTCGTGCTGGGCGGCGGCGACCTCGTGATGGTGCTTCTCGACGACGACGCCCATCTCGGCCATGACGGACAGCATCTCGGAGCGGATGTCCTGGCAGCTGTCGACCGGCGGGACGGGGAAGTAGCCGCCCTTGACGCGCGGGCGATGCCCGAGGTTGCCCATCTCGTACTCGGTGGGCATGTTGGAGGGCAGCTCGGAGCTGTCGAGCTTGAAGCCCGTGTTGTAGGGATCGGCCGAGAAGCGCACGTCGTCGAAGATGAAGAACTCGGCCTCGGGCCCGAAGAAGATCGAATCGCCGACGCCCGTCGACTTCATGTAGGCCTCGGCCTTCTTGGCGATGCCGCGCGGATCGCGCTCGTAGAGCTCGCCGGTCGAGGGCTCGATGACGTCGCAGAAGATCGCCATCGTGGTCTGCGCGAAGAACGGATCCATGTGGGCAGTCGCCGGATCGAGCATCAGCGTCATGTCCGACGCCTCGATGCCCTTCCAGCCGGCGATCGACGAGCCGTCGAAGGCGTAGCCTTCCGCGAACATCGCCTCGTCGACGCACGACGCGTCGGCCGTGACGTGCTGCATCTTGCCCTTGGTGTCGGTGAAGCGCAGGTCAAGGAACTTGACGTCCTTGTCCTTGACCATCTTGAGGACGTCGGCTGCGGTCTTCGGTTTGTCGGCCATGCTGGCTCCCCTTCCTCGAAACGAACCCTGTTACGCCGGCGCTGCAGGGCGCAGGCATGTCTGTGCACGCCCGGCCCGTGGAGAGCCGGGAGCGCGTCGTCTGCCGCTAGATGGCGTCTCCGCCGGTCTCGCCCGTGCGAATGCGGATCGCCTCCTCGATGGTCGAGATGAAGATCTTGCCGTCGCCGATGCGGCCCGTCTTGGCCGCCCGCTGGATTGCCTCGACGGCCTTGTCCAGCATCTCGTCCGCGAGCACGACCTCGATCTTCACCTTGGGCAGGAAATCCACCACGTACTCGGCTCCCCGGTAGAGCTCGGTGTGCCCCTTCTGGCGTCCGAAGCCCTTGGCCTCGAGCACGGTGATGCCCTGCAGACCGATCTCCTGCAGAGCCTCCTTCACCTCGTCAAGCTTGAACGGCTTGATGATGGCCTCGATCTTCTTCATATCGACCTCGGGCTAGGCAAGCACAGGACGGAGAACCGCCGTATGCGATGGGCACTTAGCATGGCCCATGCCAGACGGTAAATGAATTGCAAACCCCTTCCCGATCAATGTCGTAGCCGGGATCGCCTGCTTATAGGGCAGGTCAGGGCTCAATTTCCTGCCGAAACTCCAGACAATATGCCTATTTTTTGATCATTCGAGGCGCCATGCTGAAGGCTGGCTAGGCCACTTGCCTGGAGGCTAATCTGCTGGCTGCAGCAGCCGGTCAAGGAGACCAAGATGCGTGTCGTCGGGCTCGATCACCTGGTGCTCACCGTGGCGTCCATCCCAGCGACGGTCGCATTCTACGAGCGCGTTCTCGGCATGCGCGTCGAGACCTTCGGCGCCGGCCGCACGGCGCTGCGCTTCGGGCCGCACAAGATCAACCTGCACCAGGCGGACAACATGTTCGAGCCGAAGGCCGACCGGCCGACATGCGGCTCCGGCGACCTGTGCTTCCTGGTCGACACACTGGATGGACTGGAGGCGCACCTCGCGGCCTGCGGCGTGCCGGTGCTGGTGGAGCGCTCGACGCGCACCGGCGCCCGTGGGCCGATCACGTCGGTCTACATCCGCGATCCGGACCTCAATCTGATCGAGCTTTCGGTCTATCAGGATGGAACGACGGCTGCGGCGTAGATCGTGGACAGGACACCGATGGCAACCGGTCTAGAGCTGCTGACGACGGAGGAGATGGCGCAGGCGGACAAGCTCGCAGTCGAGCTCGGTGTGCCGTCGCTGACACTGATGGAGAATGCCGGCCGCGCCGTCGCCGTGGAGGCGATGAGCATGGTGCCGCCGGGGGCACGCATCGCGGTCGTGTGCGGCCCCGGCAACAACGGCGGCGACGGCTTCGTGGCGGCGCGGCTCCTGAGGGAGGCGGGCCACGACGTCGAGGTGAGCTGCACGGTGCCCGTCGAGCGGCTGAGGGGCGATGCGGCGGCGATGGCCGCCCGCTGGTCGGGGCCGGTGCGCGACGACCCAACGCTCACGCGCGCAGCGCTGACCATCGATGCGGTTTTCGGTGCCGGCCTTACCCGCGACATCGTCCCCGACAGCTACGAGGCCGAGCTGATCGGCCGGATGAACCCGTCGGGAGACGGACCGCTGCTCGCCGTCGATGTGCCGAGCGGCGTCGACGGCACGACGGGCGCCGTCCGGGGATTTTCGACGTCGGCGACACGCACGATCACCTTCTTCAGGCGCAAGCCGGGCCATCTCCTGATGCCAGGCCGCGCGCTCTGCGGCGAGGTCGTCGTCGCCGACATCGGCATACCCGCACGAGTTCTGAGCCGGATCGAGGGAAGGCTGCCGCAAGCGAATGCGCGCGCGTCGTGGCTGCCCTGGCTTCCTCGGCCCCGTCTCGACGGCCACAAATACACGCGCGGGCACGCGGTCGTCGTTTCCGGCGGCATCGAGATGTCGGGAGCTGCGCGACTGTGCGCGCGCGGCGCGCTCAGAATGGGCGCAGGGCTGGTCACTGTCGCCTCGCCACCCGATGCGCTGCAGGCGCATGCGGCACAGCTCAATGCGACGCTGCTCAAGGCCGGTACGACACCCGCCGATATCGCGCGGATTCTGAGCGACACACGTTTTACAGCCGTCGGCATCGGCCCCGGTCTCGGCCGAGGCGACAAGGCCTTCGAGCAAGTGATGGCCGTCTTGGCGTCAGGGACGGCCGCGATCCTGGATGCCGATGCGCTCACGGTTGCAGCAGCCGCGCCCGAGACGCTTTTTCGCTCCGTCGCCGGCCGCGAGCGCTCCGTCGTTCTGACGCCGCACGAAGGCGAGTTCAGGCGCCTGTTCCCGGACGTTGCCGGCTCGAAGCTGGACAAAGCCCGAGCGGCAGCAGCGCTGTCCGGCGCCGTGGTGCTGCTCAAGGGGCCGGACACCGTCATCGCGGCGCCCGACGGCCGGGCCGCCATCAACGAGAACGCGCCGCCGACGCTTGCCACGGCGGGCTCCGGCGATGTGCTGGCCGGCTTCGTCACCGGCCTTCTGGCGCAGGGCATGCCGTCGTTCGAAGCGGCGTGTGCATCCGTCTGGCTGCACGGCGAGTGCGCGAACGTGCTCGGACCCGGATTGATCGCCGAGGACATTTCCGAAGCGTTGCCGAGAGTGCTGGCACGGCTGCTCGCGGAGGTGCCCGCGTGACGGATGCCCCGCCCGTCGAGTGGCTGGTGAGCGACGCCCTCGTCCCTTACGAGACGGCCCTCTCGGTGATGGATGCCCGCGCGGCAGGCATCGCGACCGGCACGTCGAGCGAGCTCGTCTGGCTGCTCGAGCACCCGCCTCTCTACACGGCCGGCACGAGCGCCAAGCCCGAGGATCTGCTCCAGCCGGAGCGGTTTCCGGTCTACCAGGCCGGACGTGGCGGCCAATTCACCTATCATGGGCCCGGACAGCGCATCGTCTACGTCATGCTCGACGTGAAGCGGCGCGGCGGCGACGTGCGCGGCTTCGTCTCGGCGCTGGAAGGCTGGGTCATCGACGCGCTCGCCGCCTTCGGCGTGAGGGGCGAGACACGTTCAGACCGGGTCGGAGTCTGGGTCGGGCGACCGGAGAAGGGCCCCGGCATCGAGGACAAGATCGCGGCCATTGGCATCCGTCTGCGCCGCTGGGTGAGCCTGCACGGCCTCAGCCTCAACGTGGAGCCGGATCTCGAGCATTTCTCGGGGATCGTGCCGTGCGGCATCGCCGGGCATGGTGTGACGAGCCTCGTCGACCTCGGGCGCATCGTATCGATGCCCGAGGTGGACATGGCGCTCGAGGCCGCCTTCGCAGAGCGCTTCGGCCCGGTGCGACGCGTCGAAACCGTGCCGGAGCTCGGCGGCTGACGGCTGCGTGGCCGGCCGACCTCGCCTATGCCGCGATCGGACGGCCTTCGCCGACCAGCGTCACGCGGTGCATGATGCGCCGGACGCTGGCATTGTCGAAGGGCTCGACCGAATGCATCGTGCACCGGTTGTCCCACATGATGACGTCGTCCTTTGCCCAGACGTGCCTGTAGACGTACTTGGGCTGGATGGCGTGGGCGATGAGGTCGTCGAGGAGACGCCGGCCCTCGGCCTCCGCCATGCCCTCGATGCCGGCCATCGTGTGGGGCGACAGGAACAGGCAGCGCCGCCGCGTCACCGGGTGCAGATGAACGAGCGGATGGCGTACGGGCGGCAGCGCGTCGTACTTGCCCTTGTCCTGCTTGGCCGAGAGCTCCTTCGACTGCTTGATGATGAAGTCGTGGTCGTGGATCACCCACCTGCCCTCGATCCGCCGCCGGGTGTCGGCATCGAGGTCGTCATAGGCCGCGTACATGTTGGCGAACAGCGTGTTGCCGCCGGCATTCGTCGTCTCGATGCCGTGGAGGATCGAGCCCTTGGACGGCACCTCGCGGAACGAGCTGTCGGTGTGCCAGAGCCACGACAGGTTCAGGTACTGCCAGGCCGTCTCCTTCGGCGGAATGATGTTGCCGGCCTCGTCGACGTTCGAGACCCGGTAGATCTCCTTGTTCCGCGACGAGCGGTGCGCCAGCGAGGGGTGGATCTCGAGGTCGCCGAAGTTGCGCCCGAAGGCGATGTGCTGCTCGTCGCTGATCCGCTGCTCCGGAAAGACCAGCAGCAGGTGCTCCATCCACAGCCTGTCGATCTCGGCCCGCGTGCTCTCGTCCAGCGGCCTGCCGAGATCGACGCCCCGCACCTCGGTGCCGATCAGCGGATGCCGGCGAGACACCTGAAGCATCGAAAGTGCGCCCGTCGCCATTGGAGCCTCCTGGTGCAAGATTTGAGGGGCAGGTG
>JBFWQN010000367.1:0-5704 GCA_050249405.1 Hyphomicrobiaceae bacterium
CGCCCACGACCTTCCAACTCGCTGGCTTCACCTTGATGCCGCCGACCTTGTGCATGCACTCGGCGTATTTCATCGTGGCCTCCGGGGTCATCGTGAACTCGGGATCCGGGTCCGTCAGCATGGCCGCGATGTCCTCGACCGAGCTCTTGCGATCCTTCGCGATCTCGAGATAGCGCGCCGCGGCGCCCTTCTTGTCGGCATTGATGGCCTTGGTCGCCTCCTCGAAGGCCGAGAGGAAGGCCGCATAGGCCTTTGGGCTCTCGTCGCGAAGCTTGCGCGCGGCAAACACGACGTTGAACGTGGCGGGCCCGCCGAGCACCTCGTAGGAGTTGAGCAGCCGGCGGATGCCCGGCTGCTTGAGTTGTTGATACTGGAATGGCGGCGACGTGAAGTGCGCCGTGACCTCGCCCGCGCCCGACAGAAGGGCCTGCGTGCCATCCGGATGCGACATGGCAACGGTGAAGACGTCGAGCTTGCCGTGGTTGCCGGCGCCGAAGGCCTTCTCGGCCGCCATCTGCAGCGTGATCGCCTGGATCGAGACCTTCACCGCGGGCAGGGCGATTTTGTCCTTCTCAGAGAAATCAGCGAGGGATTTCACGGCCGGATTGCGCGTGTTGAGAAAAATCGGCATCGAGCTCAGCGCCGTGACGCAGCGCACATCGACGTTGCCCCGCGTCTTCGACCAGATCGTGAGCAGGGGGCCGACGCCTCCCGAGGCGAGATGGAGGCTACCGGACAGGATCGCATCGTTCATGGCACTGCCGCCACCGAACGTGGTCCAGCTGGCCTTGAGGTCAGGCAGCCCTGCCGCCGTCGCATGCTTCTCGACGAGCTTGTCGGCTTCCATCAGCATGAGCGGCAGGTAGCTGATGCCGTATTGCTTGGCGATCCGCAGCTCGCCTACCTCGGCGCTGGCCGCACCGGGCAGCGCGAGCATCGCCGCGACAATCGTTGCAACCATCGGTCCCGAGCGTCGTGCCATCGTTTGCCTCCCAAGCTTTTTTTATCGAGGGAGGCCAGTCTAGACTGCGGCCTGAGCACGAGTCGCGCAAAAATCTGGCGGGCTTGGCCGCATGAAAAAAGCCTCGGGGCCGCCCCTGAGGGCGACCCCGAGTGAATTTCCGTACCGACGCGGATCAGTGGTAGCGGCGGTGATGGCGATGGCCGACCCACACGCGATGGCAATACTTGCGGTGGTGCCGATAGTGGCAACGGACCACCCAGTACGTCTTCTCCACGGCCGAGGAGGCCTCCGGCAGTGTCTTGAGCGGCGTGAGGGCCGAGCCAGCCGGCGCGGCCTCGGCGCCCGATACGACGAGCCCGGCCAGCAGGGCAGCGGGTGCCAAAGCCTTGAGCAGAGTGCGCATGCTCGTATTTCCTTTCGCGATCACGGTTGATCCCCGGCGACAGTGGCTGAACGGGCCGAAGCGCGCCCATCCGTCGATATTGAACAGAGAAAAGAAGCCGCGATCAAGACATAAAAAGACAGGCGAAGCCTAAAGCTCCGCCTGTCCACACAAATCAGTCAATTCTCGATTACGGCTTGGCCGGGGCCGCTATGCTCTTCCCGCCGAACAGGGTGCTGATCCGCCGCTCGCGCTTGGTGTCGACCGTCACCGTCGCCGTCATACCCGCGCGCAGAGGCAGCGGCTCCGAGCTTTCAGCATTGTTCAGCTTGAGGCGAACAGGCAGGCGCTGCACGACCTTGACCCAGTTGCCGGACGCGTTCTGAGGCGGCAGCAGCGCAAACTCGGCGCCCGTCGCCGGACTGATGCTCAGGACCTCCGCCGACCACGTCACCTCGGGGTAGATGTCGAGCACGACCGAGGCCGTCTGCCCAGGACGGACGTAGGTGAGCTCGGTCTCCTTGAAGTTCGCCTCCACCCAGGGGGAAGCGTCGCTGATCAGGGCGAACAAGGGAGTCGCCGCCCGGACATGCTCTCCGGGAAGAAGCTTGACGTTGACCAGAAGCCCGCCCAGCGGCGCGCGGAGAACCGTACGCTCGAGATCGAGCCGCGCGCGGTCACGCGCTGCCATCTTCTCCCGGACCAGCGGGTGCGTCTCGGTTGCGATCTTGTGGTCGCCGCCGAGCTGGGCGAGGACGCGCTGCATCTTCTGGCGCGAGGCCGTCACCCTGGCGCGGGCCGCGTCGGCATTGGCGTCGGCCTCCTCGAACTGGAAGGCCTTGCCCACGCCCTTGTCGGCAAGCCGCTTCTGGCGGTCACGCTGGGCATCGTAGAACTGGACCTTGTCCTCGGCCTCTTTCTGCTCGGCGATGGCTTCCTGGTACTCGGCGCGCAGCGCGGCCACGCGGGCCCGGGTCTGGTCGAGCTCCGCCTCCGCCTTGTCCAGCGCCAGCTTGTAGGGCTCGGGATCGATGGTCAGAAGCAGGTCGCCCGGCTTGACGTGGGCATGGTCCTTGATCGCGACCTCGACGACGCGCCCGGACACCTCGGCTGCGACGTGCACGATGTCGGCCTTCACATAAGCATTCTCGGTGCTGATGTAGCGACCGCCCCAAAGGTACCAGAGCAGCGCACCGGCCACGGCCGCCACGGGCACGGCAATCAGGAGGAAAGGTCTCAGGAGGCGCATTTTGCGTTCGTCTCGGTTGGAAGGGCTCAGAGCATCTTGTCGGTTGTCGTCGAGCTCGCTGCGGCACCCCGGCCTCGGCCTCGGGCCGAAGCCGGGAAGCTCAGGCGGATTGAGGATCTCCCATGACACGCGTGTCCAACCCGTCGAAGACCGACGTCTCTGGCACGCTGTCGCTCTCGGCAAGCTCGCCGAGGCGCGATTTCACGCGGGAAAGCAACTCTGTGAGCACGAGGATCTCGCTGTCCGTCAAATCGCCCAGCGCATCGCCTACGGTCGCTTGCGCGATGGGCCATATTACGGCGTAGACCCGCTGTCCACGGTCGGTCAGGAAAATACGGTTGACACGGCGGTCGACAGGATCCGGGCGCCGGATCACCCAGCCGCGCTCCTCCAGCCGATCCACGATCTTGCCGGCGGGCGCCCGCTCGATCTCCATCATATCGGCCAGCTCGGACTGGCTGGCACCGGGGCGGCGATTGAGGCGCACGATAGCGAGCCATTGCGGTCGCGTAATGCCCAACGCTTTGACACGGCGATCGAAAACGGTCCGCATCATGCGCGCGACGTCCGTGTTCAGCCAGCCGAAATTGCGATCTCTCTCAACCACCACGTGCCAGGGCTCCTTGCCATCGTGGCGGATCGCATGATGCGATTCCATCCTCTCCGGCAGATAGTATCCGTAGTTATCATCATCAAGGATACAGTGGTCAAGGTTATCGAATGGCATACGAGGCATGCAGCCTAAGCAGGGCTAAGTCGCAGAAATTGCAAGCCTGCGCGGCATGGCGGCCACAGCGCGGGCCAGCGACCCCTTCTCGCCGGGCGGGAATCGCCTTGCTGCGGCCGACTCCGCCATGATAGCCACCGCCAGCCGGCATGGTGAATCAGGAGCGAGCGACCACATGAACGAGCCCGTCAAAGGCAATGGCGCCAGCGCGCAGACGGCGCCGAAGGACGTGCAGGTGCAGGTCCGCGTGCTCGGTCAGTACGTGAAGGACTTGTCGTTCGAGAGCCCGAGCATCCGCAAGCTGATGACCTCGCAGGCGGAGAACCCGAATCTCAATCTCGAGATGAACGTGCACCCCGAGCAGGTTGGGGCGGACGTCTACGAGACGACGATCCACTTCAAGGCGAAGGCGGAGAGCCGATCGGTGGGCGTCATCTTCGAGCTCGAGCTCGACTATTCAGGCCTGTTCCGTATCGAGAATGCGCCGCCCGACGTTCTCGACGCCATGCTGAACGTGCAGTGCCCGACTTTGCTGTTCCCGTTCGTGCGGCGCATCGTTGCCGACATGACGCGGGATGGCGGGATCATGCCACCGCTGATGCTCGATCCTGTCGATTTCGCCTCGCTCTACATGCGCAAGCGCGTCGCCGCGACCGGTCAGGCGCAGACCGCTTGATGGCGCGCCGGCTGGACCTCCGATCTCGGTCGGAGGGTCCGGCTCACGCGGGGACGCGAGCCGCTGCCGGCATCGGGGCTACCGACGCTGCGAGGCGCTCGTCGATCAGGCGAAGCTCGAGCGCAACGCGCTGCAAACGGGCCGCCAGCCTGTCGTGGAAGTGAGCAGCCAGCCCCGGATCGGCGCAGAGATGGGCAAGCAACGTCGCCCGGACGATTTTGATCGCCCGGACCTCGCCTTCGGCAACGACCGTGATGCCGCACGTGTGCTCCGTCAGCATGGCGCCTTCACCGAGCATCGATCCGGTCTCGACGAGGCATGCTGCGAGGCCCCGATCCGCATCCGGCATTGCGACCGCCTGCCCTGCCACGATGACGAGGGCACCGTCCACTTCCGAGCCCGCTGCGACCAGCGTTTGCCCGTCCCGGAAAATGATGCGGTCCGCCTCCCGGGCGATGCGCTCCAACCGCTCCTCGGAGAGCCCGCGGAACACCTCGAGCGCCGCGAGGCGTTCGGTGATGGTGTCGAGGGCCATACGGTCATGCTCCTTGCGAGACGGCTCGGCGGAAGCCGAACCATGTCGTGATTCTTCTCGCCGACGGGAGGGGCAGGCCGCAACGAGATGGGGACAGCCGGCCCGATCGATGGAGACTCACGCAGTATGGGAGGCGTCGGCATCGAGCGGCTGCGCCACGGCAGTCCGGATCGCGCTGTGCACGAAGGCCAGCTTGTCGCGCGCCGCCGCCGGCAGAACGAACGGATAGAAATCCTGGTGCCCCATGCTGCGTGAGAGCTCGTTGAGGGCGCGAACCAGCGGAAACCACCGCTCGAGAAGCTCGTCGACGGAGCCCTCGCGATAGATGTCCGACGGCGTATAGGGCCACGCCGCACCGAAAGTCATGCCGCTGGCGCGCGGCTCGAGGCCTTGCGCCTCGGCGGTGTCGAGCGACGAGACGATATGCAGGTAATGCGCCCACGTCTCGGCCCAGTCCTCCCACGGGTGGGCGCTGGCATAGGCCGACACATAGGTCTTGCCCCAGTCGGCAGGCGGGCCCGATGCATGATGGCGCTCTAGCGCGGCGCCGTAGTCCGTGCGCTCGTCACCGAACACGTCACGGAAGGCCTCGACGAGGCCGGCCCGCTCGACCACGAGCGGAAAATAGTAATGTGCGGACTCGTGGCGCAGATGCCCGAGGAGAGACCGGTACGGCTCGTCGAACTGCTCGCGCCGACGCTCGCGCTCTACGGCGTCCGCCTCGGCGACATCGATGGTCACGACTCCGTCGAGGTGCCCGGTGCTCGCATCCTCCATGACGTCGAACGTGAGCGGCGGGACATCGGGCGGCGCACCGTCGAGGGGCAGGCCGAACCTCAGCAGCGCATAGACCAGCCGCTTTTTTGCCGCCTCGATCGCCCGCCAGGCGGCGACGCGCCGCTCGTCGCCGAGATCGGGAATGGTGCGATTGAGCGTGCAGGCACGGCAGAGCGCCGGCCCGTCCTCCTCGACCAGCCAGTTGCAGGCCGCGAACTCCGCGTTGCTGCAACGCTTGACGCGGCGCTCGCTGGTCCCTCCCAGCAGCTTGCGGACAGACGCATCGCCTTCCACGGGCCCGATGGCCTCGATGCGCAGTGTCGCCGGATCGAAGCCGAGGCCGGCGCCACAGCTCAGACAGACGCTGTTCTCGAAAAACGCACCTTTTCCACAG
>JBFWQN010000368.1:0-5693 GCA_050249405.1 Hyphomicrobiaceae bacterium
AAAGTAGCGACGGCATATCTCGACGATGCACCGGATGACCTACTTCAGGTTGCATCCATGTGCTTCCCACAACTCAGGTGGGAAAGGTCAAGCGCATGCCGAGGCGAGCTATCGGCAATCGCTACCGCAACCGGTCACGCCGCCGCCTCAGAAGAGGAACCTGCTCGGCCGGGCGCCGCCGCCACCGGCTCCTGCGCCACTGCCCGCGCCTTGGCTTGCGACGCTCACGTCACTGGACTGCCTGGTTTATTGGGGAGAGCCTCCGCGTGAGCTGCCGTCGACCAGAGCGGCGCTGTTCTCGCTCGAAGTCGGTCCGTTCGGCCGCGACGGTTGCGATCCGGAACTATCCGTCGAGGCTCGCAATCTCGTGCTCAGGCCGATCGGCCTGAGGGCGGAAGTTCCCTCGCTGGCTGATGTCATTGGCGTCCCCGACCTCGCTTTGCCGGGCATTCCGGGCGCGCGCTCGCCGCAGCAGCCAGTCATCGACGCGCCGGTTCCAGGGGACCTCACTCTGGCGGCAGACTTGCGCGAGGACGAGAGCCTTGCAGTCGACGCCTCGGCTGGTTTCTCTGGTCCGGATATGGTGGAGGCTTCACCGGCGGAGGCGGCACCAGCAAGAAGCGGCGTCGCGGCGATTGGCGGATATGCCGTGGCCCTTCATGCGCGGGACACATTTCCCGACGAGCCGGTCACCGCACTCGTGACGCGCGGACTTTCCCTCAACGAGCAGATCGAGCTGGCAGAGCGGGGCATTGCCATCGCCAGCGGAGTCAGCTCGACAGCGCCATTGCTCGCCCATTCGGCCAAAATCGTCACCGACGTGCTCGAGGTGGCGGTCGCCGCACGCGCGCATGGTGTCGAGCTCGTTACCCTGGGCGACGCCTCGGGCTGGCCCCGATTGACGGAGCGTCCCGAACCGCTCGCCGGCGCGCCGGCGCGGCTCGACGGCCGTGCCTACTACGGCTTCGTCGGCCGATCCGAGGACAAAACGCTCACGCATGCCGACGTGGCGTCCGCCTGGCACGCCCGCATCGGCTCGGCTGCCGAGCAGCTTGCGCTGGTGCAGCCGCTGGAGCCGAGAACCGTACGGACCATCGTGGTCGGCCAGCCGAGCCGCTCGATCGATCCGTTCGCGCGGCACTTCGGTGAGGGCGCCTGGCAGAAGACCTCGTCGGCCACCTTGGAGGCGCTCCAGGGCGCGGCTGCGCGGCTCGAGCACGCCGTGCTCGCCGTCTACGCGCGCGATCGCAACATCGTCGCGTGGTGTCGCAGCGGGATTGGAAAGTGCACGCGCGCTTTCCAAAACTTCGCCATCGACTTCCCCATGGCGCTGACGCTTTCCGATGTGCACGCTCCCGCATTCGTCTGCCATCGCATCGAGGAGTCGGGAGAGGCGGTGCGCTATGCGCTCGCGGTCGATGTCGACGCGCTGAGCGCCGAGGAGCGCGCGCACTATGCGGCGGAAGGCGCCCGGCTGAGGCCTCAGCTGAAGCGCCTGCAGACGATGCGCCGGTTGGCGCGCTTCAACCGCGTGGAGATGGGACGGCGCCTCGGACCGCTCGGCTATCTGCGCGTTCTCGTGCTCGGCAACGAGGAGGATGGACCGCCGGCGATCGTCACCAATCCGGAAAAGGTGCCATCACTGCACGTGATCAAGGCTGCGCTGGCGGCGCATCCATCCGCCAAGATCCTGTACATGCCGCAGAAGAAGGCATTGGCCGACCCCAAGCATCTCGCGGCCGCCAAAGCTCTCGATCCACGAGTCCAGGTGCTCGATACGCCTTACGGCATCGCGGAGCTCGCGCATGTCGTCTCCGAGGTGCACACTGTCGATAGCCAAATCGGCGTGCTCGCTATCGCCCTGGGGCTGCCGGTTGTCACATATGGAGACCCGGCCTACGCGGGGCTGGGCGTCACCTGCGATCTCGACGCGAGCGGCAAGGCGAGGCCACCCAAGGTGGCGCAGCCGCTCGATGTCGATACGTTCATCGGCTGGTATTTCCGCACCAGCGTGATGTTCGCCGACACTTTCGACGGGACGCCTGTCGCCGTCGATACGTACCTAGAGGAGTGGACACCCTACCTCGGCGAGTTGCCTCATTCGCTCGGCGAGCGATTGACGGCTGTCGCCTGCGATCCGAAGCGGCCTGCGTCGGAGGTGCAGCAGGTCTTGCGCGTTCTCACGGCACATGGGCGCAAGGATCTCGTGGACCGCGTGCTCGCGGCGCGCGAGCCGTCTGTGGTGGTCGCACAGAACGCGGCACTGGCGCTGGACCTCGCTCTTGCCGTGGCCCGGGGAGGCGACTGGCGCGAGGGCGTCAGCCTGCTCTTCAAGATCTGGAGCAAGCATCGCGAGACGATGCGGCCAAAAGTATTCGATGCGCTGGTCAAGAGTCGCGCCCTGCTCAACTCGACGGTCGAGATCAAGGATTTCGATCACTTTCTCCTGTCCACCTTCCGCTCCATGCCGGGAACGGAGGTCGAGTCCCTCGGCAACGAGTTCCTGGGCAAACGTTTTTTCGAGACCGCGCTGACGCTGTTCCGCACGTGCACGGTCGGCAAGACGCTGCTGGCTTCACTGGCTCGCTGCTACATCGGCCTTGGCCGTCTCGTCGAGGCGCAGGAGACGCTGGCCGAGCTGGAGAAGCGCAAGGAAGCGCCTGCGACCGTTGACGCGATACGTCTCGCGCTTCTCGAGAAGGCTGGTCGCCTCGATGAGGCCGTCGTCATCATGAGGCAACAGGCTCTGAAGGAGCCGACGAATTTCCCGCAGAAGCTGCAGCTTGCAGGCCTCTTGCGAGATGCGGGTCGGCTGCCGGAGGCGGTGGACGTTCTGTTGCCGCTGATCCGCTCCACGCACGCGGCTGCGGCGGTGCGCGCGCTCGCTAGCATCTACATCACCCAGATGGAGGTTGCGAAGGCGCGCGGACTGCTCGAGGCCCAGATCAATCTCACCCCCACCGACGCGATCTGCTGGAAGCTGCTCGGACAGGTCCACTCTTTCGAGAATCGCCTCGTCGATGCGTGCAATTGCCTCTTCATGGCGCTGACGCTGTCCCCGCTCGACATCGCCGCCTATACGCTGCTCACGGAGCTGGAGGATGAGCTCGCCAAATCGGGCAAGGAGAGCGGCCACTGGCTCGCATCTTTCGACGCGCTGCTGGCTGGCATCGACCAATGCACCATCGAGACGCTCGTCGCGCACGGCCGGATCCGCCTCACGGTGCACGATTTCGAGACGATGAAGGCGCACTGCGTGCAAGGCATGCGCTTGTTCCCCGAGGATGCGCGCCCGCACATGTGGTACGCGCATGCGCTCGCCTGGGAGATGAGCGAGAAGACGCCCGAGGTGATCGGCGCCATCCGCCGCCATTACGGCGTGGCGCTGGCTCGCGACCAGGAGGACAACACCTGGTCGATCCTCGACACGATCCGCAGTCTCGCCAAGGTCGGCGATATCAACGGGATCAGGGACCTTGTGCGCGAGTACGAGACGAGCCTGTATGTGACGGATCGGGAGCGGCTGGTCGTGCCCCGCTACTCGGCGGCTCTGGCGACGGGTGACTTCCTCACTGCGTTCGATGGTATGCGTGATTTCCAGCGCCAGAGGGTGCTCAAGCGAAATGCGAGAACGTTCCGTCTTGCGCGCTCGATCGAGGATATCGGATGGCGCGATCGTGTGATGTTTCTCTCGGAAGGCGGCGTCGGCGACGAGATTCGCTACGCGACGATGTATCCCGAGTTAATTGCGAAATTTCCTGACGCCGTAATCAGCGTCGACGAACGGCTACTCACTCTCTTTCAGCGCTCGTTCCCCATGGTAAAGCGTTTCGTCAGCCTGCCCCGATATCACAGGAAGAGGATCAACAAGGACCTGCTTCACTCTATCGGCAGTCTGCCGGACCGCGATATCGCACCCTTTGCAGACGATCGCGTCTGGAAAATCGCGGCGCAGGCTGATGTGGTTTTGCCCGTGCCGTGCGCATTAGCGGATCTGCGGGCAACAGAGCAGGACTTCACCCGAGGGCACGGGGTCCGCCTCGTCCCGCGCGCGGACCTCGTAGAGCGCTGGCGCGAGCGGCTCAAGCCGTATGCGGATAAGCTTATCGTAGGCGCCACCTGGACCAGCATGTTCCGCGAGTATCAGAGGGTCGAAAACTATCTGACGCACGAGGAGATGGCGCCGCTGTTCACAATTCCCGGTACCGTGTTCGTCAATTGTCAGTACGAGAACATCGATGCCGAACTGGCTTGGGCTCGCGACACGCTCGGAGTCGAGATCCTCGACTTTCCGGACCTGGATAAGCGGGACGATTTCGAGGGCCTCGCGGCGATGTTCTCTGCACTCGATCTCTTCGTCGGCGTCGGGACCACGACGATGGAGTTCGCGGCCATCATCGGCTGCAATACCATTTTTGCCTCGCCGATCTGCCTCAATGCCTACCGCAATCCGGACGGGAGCGAGCGCGATCTCTATTTCTCGAATGTAAGGCTCATTCGGCCTATTCCAGCGACGGATCGACCACACATGATCGCGCGCATCGGAGAGATCACGCGACAGGAGATCGCGAAGAAGCGGACGAGATCGGCGAGTGGATCCGCCCAGGCGACCGTACCGGTGGGGCGTTCGTCATGACCAGCACTTCGCGGAGAATCGCATGAAGTCCGTTGTGATCGTGCAAGCAAGAATGAGCTCGTCACGACTACCCGGCAAAATCATGAAGATGCTGGCTGGGAAGACCTTTCTAGAGCATTGCATGGACCGCTGCAGGCTCATTGCCGGCATCGACGAGGTTATCTGCGCCACCACCGACGAGGCCGACGCGGACGGCATCGTCGATGTCTGCCGCAGGCGCGACTACCGGTGGTATCGTGGCAGTCTCGATAACGTGCTCAACCGCTATCGCGTCGCAGCCGAGGAGGCGGGCGCCGAGGCGGTCATGCGTATTACGAGTGACTGTCCACTCGCGGATCCGGAGATTGCAGGTTGGGTGGCTCAACGCTTCGCACTTGGGCAGCACGACCTCGTGACGACCAACATTCCGCCAAGTTGGCCGATCGGCCTCGATGTGGAGATGTTCACGATCGATGCTTTACGAGAGGCAGATCGCGAGGCCCGCTTGCAGCCTGAGCGTGAGCATGTCACGACGTTCATTCGGACACGGCCGCGCCGCTACAAGCTTTTCAGCATACCGTGCCCGATGGAAGGCCGCTCTCACTGGCGTCTTACATTGGACACCGAGCAGGACCGGCAACTTTTCGTCGCTTTGTCCGAGAGTCTCGGCAAGCCGATCGAGAATGTACGCTGGCGGGAGATCATGACGCATCTGGACCAGAATCCAGGACTTCTGGCCATCAATACGCCTCTTTGAGCAAGAAGCGGTATCGGCGCCGGTGCAGGGCGGGCTTGGCCCCTGGCACGGTAAATCGAACATGGAGAAAGACAGGCAATGGGAAGCACTCTGCAGCTGAACGAGTTCGATCAGAATCTCGTCGATCTGAATGACAAGACCATATTGATCACGGGAGGCACGGGCTCGTTTGGCCGGCAGTATATCCGCACGATCATCGGTCGGTGGACGCCGAAGCGCCTGATCGTGTTCTCCCGCGACGAGCTCAAGCAGTACGAGCTGCAGGCCGAGCTGCGGGCGCAACTGCCGCCCGACAAATACCTGCGCCTGCGCTTTTTCATC
>JBFWQN010000369.1:0-5686 GCA_050249405.1 Hyphomicrobiaceae bacterium
TGTCGAGGGAACCTTCCGGTTGGACGTCATGCTGCCGTCCTCGTAGGTCACGTTGAAGAGGACGAACTCGAGCTTTGCGGTGGGTTTGCGGGCCATGAGACTCCTCGCTTCCGGCACGCCGGCCGGGCGGGCGCGGACGCGCCGTTGCTGGTGACTGCGAAACGCAGAGCACGGGCGCGAGCAACTCGCGACCCGTGCAAATCTTGCCGTGAGACGAGCGGGCTCAGCCGTTCTGGGATGCCGAGCGTCCACCTGCCGGACGAGGTCCGCCCTTGCGCTGGCGACGGCCTGCGCCGCCGCCGACGCGCTCATTCTTGCGATCAGCCGTTGCGGCGAGGAAGCCGATGCTGCCAAGCGAGGCACCCGTCAGATCGGCGGGAGCCGTGCCGGCATCGCGCCGGCGGTCGTCACGACGAGGGTGGCGGCTGCCGCCTCCGGCACGGTCCTCGCGACGCTCGGGCCTCGCGGCGTCACGCGGGGCCGGCGCCGCGCCATCGCGCTGGGGCCTGCGATCGCCAGGGGTGCGGTCGGGGCGGCCGGCGCGCTCCGGACGGACATTCCGCTCGGGGCGGCGGCCACGCTGATGGCGGTCGCCACGATCGTTCTCGCGCGCGCCACTGCCCTTCTGGTCGGCCTCGAGCCGTGTGTCACCACGGCGGTCCTCCGCAGGAATGGTCTGCCGCGTAATGCGCTCGATGGCGCGCAGCAGGTCGCGCTCCTCGCCCGCGCAGAGCGAGATGGCGATGCCTGAGGCGCCGGCCCGTCCGGTGCGGCCGATGCGGTGGACGTAGACCTCCGGCACCTCGGGCAGCTCGAAGTTGACCACATGCGATACCAGATCGACATCGATGCCGCGGGCGGCGATGTCGGTGGCGACGAGCACGCGGATGCTGCCTTCCCGGAACGAATCGAGGGCGCGCTCGCGCTGGCCCTGACTCTTGTTGCCGTGGATCGCGGCGACGGCGACGCCGTGCGCCTCGAGGTGCTGCGCCACACGATCGGCGCCACGCTTGGTCCGCGTGAACACGAGGCCGCGCTTCAGCTCCGGATCGGCCATCAGCTCGGCGAGCAGGGCGCGCTTGCGCGAATGATCCACGTGGATCACGCGCTGGGCGACGCGCTCGACCGTCGAGGAGACGGGGGTGACGGCAACCTTCACCGGCTTGCTCAAGAGCTGGTCGGCAAGGCCCGAGATCTCTTTCGGCATGGTGGCCGAGAACAAGAGGTTCTGGCGGTCGGCCGGCAGCGTCGAGACGATCTGGCGGATCGGCTTGATGAAGCCGAGATCGAGCATCTGGTCGGCCTCGTCGAGGACGAGCACCTCGGTGTGACGCAGATCGGCCGTGCGCTCGCCCATATGGTCGAGTAGCCGGCCCGGCGTCGCAACGAGGACATCAAGACCCTGGGCCAGGGCATCACGCTGCGGGCGGTAGCCGACGCCGCCGAACACCACGGCAACCTTGATCTTCATGTGCCGGCCGTAGGTCTCGAAGCTCTCGGCGATCTGGGAGGCCAGCTCGCGAGTGGGCGACAAGACCAGCACCCGGGCGCCGCGACGGGGAGCGGGCCGGGGATCGGCAGCGAGGCGGTGCAGGATCGGGAGTGCGAAGGCAGCGGTTTTTCCGGTGCCCGTCTGGGCGATGCCGAGCAAGTCGCGGCCTTCGAGCAGCGACGGAATGGCCTGGGCCTGAATCGGCGTCGGCGTGTGATAGCCCTCCTCCTCCAGCGCCTTGAGAAGGGGCGCGGCGAGGCCGAGGTCCTGGAATGTGGTCACGAGCGATCTTTCTTGGGACGCGCAGTCGGCGCGGCGTGGCTCTGCCACGACCGCTCGCGCTCGCTGCGCCGTTTCGGGAGACACCCCGCGTGCCCTGGGTTGTCGGTCGGGTTCTCTTCAGAGGCGCTCTACAGGTTGGGACGGGGTGGGCCTACCGATGACAGTGGCCGACACGACCCATTGACGCGGCTGGAGCGCTCGCAAAGCTCCTCTCGGGGAGCATGCGGCTTATCTCATGTTGCATCGCAACAGTCAATGGCGTTGTCGCTCCGTCGTCCCGGGCTGAAATCTGGCCGCAGACCGCGTATGATGAGTGCAACCGCCGTTCGCCGGAGCACCCGCCATGCCCAAGTTCGCCGCCAACTTGTCGTTCATGTTCACGGAGGTGCCGTTCGCCGACCGTTTCGAGGCGGCCGCTAAGGCTGGCTTCCGGGGGGTGGAGTTCCTCAATCCGTTCGAGCTATCCAAGACGGATCTCGTCGCTCGCTTGAAGGACAACAACCTGACGCCGGCCTTGTTCAACATGGCCCACGGCGATTTCGCGAAGGGCGAGCGCGGCTTGTCGGCGCTGCCGGGCCGCGAGCCCGAGTTCGAGAAGGCGGTGGCGGCGGCCCTCGAGTATGCCGAGGCGACGGGTTGCAAGCGTCTCTTCGCGATGGCCGGGCTCAGACATCACGGTGCAAACCGCGCGACCTACGTGCGCAACCTGCGCAAGGCCGCGCGGATGCTGGCCGGCTCCGGCATCGACGTCATCATCGAGCCGATCAACACACGCGACATTCCCGGCTATTTCCTGAATACGACGGGCGAGGCCCGGTCGATCATCTACGAGGTGGCGGAGCCCAACGTCGGGCTGCAGTTCGACCTGTATCATCGGCAGGTGATGGAGGGCGACGTGGCCATGGCCATCGCCGAGTTCGCGCCGCTCGCCCGCCACTACCAGATCGCCTCGCCACCCGATCGCGGCGAGCCCGACGATGGCGAGATGAACTACCGCTATCTGTTCAAGCTGATCGACGACACCGGCTACGGCGGCTGGGTCGGCTGCGAGTACAAGCCGCGCAAGGGTACGGTCGACGGCCTCGGATGGGCCAAGGCGCTCGGGGTGAGCCTGTCTTAAAGCCGGGCTGGCGGCGCAGGAGCAGGATTACGTTTCAGCCGCGGAGAGTGGCCTGCCATTGCGGCTCGTCGAAGCCGACGAGCAGGCCAGCGCCGTGCTCGACGACAGGCCGCCTGATCATCGACGGCTGTCCGAGCATGAGCCGGATGGCCTTGGCTTGATCGAGCTCACTCTTGCTGGTGTCAGGCAGCTTCTTGAACGTCGTGCCCGCCCGATTGAGCAGCGCCTCCCAGCCGGCCACCTTGCACCAAGCCGTCAGCTTTTCGTCGGAGATCCCGGCCTTCTTGTAATCGTGGAACGTATAGGCGACGTCCTTCGCGTCGAGCCAGGCCCGCGCCTTCTTGACCGTGCCGCAGTTGGGTATGCCGTAGAGGATGATAGGCATCAGGACAGCGCCTCGCTCAAGTCGACGTCGAGCCCGGGTGGGTCGAGCCTCAGTCGCGCCGACGGATCGGCGTAGAGGCGCGTCGTCAGCGCGTCGTCCGCCCTCCGCGAATGGACGATGAGCATCGGTTTGTCGGGATCGGCGATGATGTAGTGCTGCACGCTCGGCAACGTGAAATAGGCTTCGAGCTTGGCGCTCATGTCGTGCTTGGCCGTCGAGGGCGACAGCACCTCGCAGACGATGATGGGCGCAGGTACGACGAGTGAGTCCCCGTCCACCTCCAGGTCCCAGATAGACGAGCGCGTCGGGCTCTGCCCCTCGGCCGAGAGCCGGAAATTTGACTGTGGCGCCTTCCGGCACGGCGTGCGCCTGAAGTCCGGACTGCCGGACCGCATCGCGCAACGCGACGAACAACCCCGCCTTCATCCTCCAGTGTTTCGCACGTTCTGCGTTGGTGCTGCCGGCCGCCCCTCGCTTGGCGACGACGCGCCCATCCCAGAGCTCGAAGCGCCCGGCCTCCTTCGGCACGGTCTCGGCCCAGGCCAGAAACTCCTCGAACGTCATCTCCCGGTCGGGGATGTTGATTTCGGCAAGGTCGGTCATGGCAAGATGATACTCGTCCTAGGCCATCGGGCAAAGCCGAGTGCTAGCCGTTGCCTGCGGATTAGGCCATCGGTGTTGAGATAATCCTGCCAGGACGAACTTCAGAGTGGGATGGAAACGGCACAGGGGGAAAGGTCGATGGCCGACCTCTTCATCAGCTATTCCAGCAAGGATCGGGCGCTCGCCGAGGCGCTGGCGCGGGACATCAAGGCCGCTGGTTGGTCGGTGTGGTGGGATCCGGAGATCAGGGCGGGCGAGGACTACCGCGATGTGATCCTGCGCGAACTGGACGTGGCCAAGGCGGTGGTCGTGATCTGGACGAAGAACTCGGTGAAGTCCGAGTGGGTGATCTCGGAAGCCAGTCGCGCCATGCGCAAACCCCGCGACCGCTACGTCGCCGTCCGCGAGGACGGACTCGACGAGCATGACATTCCGCCGCCGTTTGATGTGAGGCATGCTATTGTGTTAACAAACCGATTGCGTCTCATCGGTTCTATTGCCCCTTTATTTCCGCAGCCAAACAATGCGGCGCTTGCACCGCAATTCGTCCCCTACAAAGACCTCCTCCGGAAGAAAAAGCGTGGATTGAAGCGTGTTCAGAAAACTCTTGGGGAGTCACAAATAATCAGGAGGACATTTACGATCTAGCACACAAAAAATTGCTCTATTTGCGCCATTATCCCAAAGGTCGCCACGCCGACATGGCCGTTCAAGACGTGACCGAGTTAATTCGCGCCTTGGAATATCATATCTGGAGAGACGGTGTAACATTATTCCAACCAGCTGATCTTGAAGTCGAGCTAAATAAAATCGATCCGAGAAGTGCCGTTTTAATTGAAAATCAGTTCCGACTTCCACAGCAGATGGCCGTGCGTCTTGATTTGTAGACGAGTACTATCCGCAGTCACAGGCCTACTCAGTAACCGCAGGTACGCTCGGCCATCAGCCGTGCGACTGTCTCCGGCTCTGCTTCGATGAGCTGGAGATAGGCCAACGCCACAGCATCGGGCTCGGTCGTGCCACGCTCCCAGGCATCGAGCGTGCCGAGGGGAATGTGGTAGCGCTCGGCGAAGTCCTTGCGCGACAGCTCGAGCCTCTGGCGCAAAGCGGTCACGGGGCCGACAGGGCGCACGCGCCCGGACCGCTGCTCTCGCGAGCCACTCCGCACAACCTCGGCCGCCTCCGCAAAAGCAGCAGCCATCTCGGTCGGGTCGATGATCCTCGTCATGGCAGGTTCCATGCTTCTGCTGGCACGAAGTCGCCTTCGATGCTGTCCCAGACATACCATTCGTCGACTGCTGGCTTGTAGAGCGTTTCGAGATACAGCCGCCCGGTGTCGAAACGCCGCCGAATGACATCCACTTGGATATTGTGTCCTCCCAACGCCACGCGACGACGCACTCGCTCGATGGCGATCTCCGCCGAGGGCAGTCGCAGGTAGGACAGTCCCACCCGATATCCCAGCAACTGCCACTTCGGAATAGCGTTGGCGTAAGTGCGCACTGCGAGAGTCGTCTCGATCATAATATTCTCTCCAGCGTCGACCGCACACGCCAGTCGGCGAAGTGCAATCCTCGCCGCAGCAAATTCTCGCTCCGGCTTCGTCGACTGGAGCTTTACGATGTCCTTCTCGATCTCGTCTGCATTGATGTAGGTGAACGGCTTCGTCTGCCGACGCAAGAAGAGGTCACCGAAGGTCGACTTCCCTGCACCGTTCGGACCGGCGACGATGATCATGTCTGGCATCGCCGCCGACTCCCGTCACCTCAGCCCAGCGCCTTGTTGCTCTCCCTGACCGCCTCGG
>JBFWQN010000370.1:0-5686 GCA_050249405.1 Hyphomicrobiaceae bacterium
ACCGGCCTCCGCCACGCCCTGACGGGCGCCTTAGCAGCCGTCGCCCTCGCGGGTGGCGCGAGCTGGCTCGCGGCAGGCGAGACCCCTCGTGAGGCGCCGGTCCGGCTCGCACAGGCGCAGCCCTCGCCCGCCGCCGCCTCGCCGTTCGACGAGCGCCAGAAGGACGCCATCCGGGCCATCATCAAGGACTATCTGCTCGAGAATCCCGAGGTGATGCTCGAGGTGCAGACGGCGCTCGAGGCGCGGATGGAGAAGCTCCAGGCCGAGAAGCTGAAGTCCGCGCTGCAGTCGAATGCGGCGGAGATCTTCCGCCGGGCCGACGCCCCGATCGCCGGCAATCCCAACGGCGACATCCCGGTCGTCGAGTTCTTCGACTACAACTGCGGCTACTGCAAGCGCGCCTTCGGCGACATCGCCAAGCTGGTCGAGCAGGATTCCAAGATCAAGCTGGTGCTCAAGGAGCTGCCGATCCTGAGCAAGGGCTCGGAGGAGGGCTCGCGCGTGGCACTCGCGGCCCGCCTGCAGGGCAAATACTGGGCCGTCCACCGCGCGCTGATCGCTCTCCGCGGCGAGATCAACGAGCAGACGGCGCTCAAGGCAGCCGAGAAGGTCGGCGGCATCGACATGGCCAAGCTCAAGGCCGACATGACATCGGATGCCGTGTCCGGCGAGATTGCCCGCGTCCGCGAGCTGGCCCAGAAAATGGGCATCCAGGGCACGCCGCATTTTCTCGTCGGCGACCGTGCCATTCCGGGTGCGCCGGGCAACCTGCTCGAGCAGATCAAGACCAATGTGGCCGAGCTCCGGAAGTCCGGCTGCCCCGTCTGCTGAGCGTCGGAGGGGCGGCCCGGGCTCCGGGCTGCCGCCCTTCCGCCGGAGTTTGAAAGCTGTTACAGAAGCCCGCCCCCTTCCCGCGGTAACCATTGCCGCACGAGCCGAATCGAAGGGGGGCCGGGAGCGCTAAGCACGTGCCGACGCCCAAGCCAGTCTTCGTCCTGAACGGTCCAAACCTGAATATGCTGGGCCTGCGGGAGCCTGCCATCTACGGTCGCGATACGCTCGCCGACGTCGAGAGCCGGACGCGCGCTCACGCAGCCAAGCTCGGACTTCAGGTCGAGTTTCGCCAGACCAACTACGAGGGCGAGCTCGTCACCTGGATCCAGGAGGCACGGACCGCGGCCTGCGGCATTCTACTCAACGCGGGCGCGCTCACGCATACGTCCGTCGCCGTCCTCGACGCACTGAATGCCGCCGAGGTGCCGGCCATCGAGGTGCACCTCTCGAATGTGTTCCGCCGCGAGCCTTTCCGCCATCACTCCTACGTGTCGCTGGCCGCCGTCGGCGTCATCTGCGGTTTCGGCCCGGCGAGCTATCTGCTGGCGCTCGATGCGCTGTCGAGCCTACTTGCCGGCAAGGGGGCCGGCGGCAAGGCACCGGCCTGATCTGGGGCCAGTGCTGTAAACTGTCGGAAACGAGCATGGCCAAGGACACCAAGGACAAGGAAGGGTTCGAGCGCGCGCTCATCCGCGATCTGGCCCAGCTTCTCAACGAGAACGGTCTCACCGAGATCGAGATCGAGCGCGACGGCCTGAAGCTGCGCGTGGCGCGGCAGGCGACCGCGGCAGTGGCACCGGCACCGCCGATCCATCAGCCACCGCTACGGCCCGCGCCGTCGGCTGCGTCGACGGAGCCGGCCGCATTGGCCGCGGGTGACCTCGCCGCCCATCCCGGCTGCGTGCGCTCGCCGATGGTCGGCACCGCGTATCGCTCGCCTGAGCCGGGGGCACCGTCCTTCGTCGAGATCGGCGCGCGCGTGTCGCAAGGCCAGACGCTGCTCATCATCGAGGCCATGAAGACGATGAACCACATCCCGGCGCCGCGCTCGGGAACCGTCACGCACGTCCTGTTCGAGAATGGACAGCCGGTCGAGTTCAACGAGCCTCTCGTCGTCATCGAATGAAAGGGAGAGGCGGTAGCGAGTAGCGGATGGCACCAGGGATCTCGGCGACGTTCGCCCCTGGCTGCCGACTGCCTGGCGCCAACTGCCTCAACAGCCATGTTCGACAAGGTCATGATCGCCAATCGCGGCGAGATCGCGCTGCGAATCCTGCGGGCGTGCAAGGAGCTCGGCATCGCCACCGTCGCCGTCCATTCGACGGCCGACTCGGATGCCATGCATGTGAAGCTGGCCGACGAGAGCGTCTGCATCGGGCCGCCGCCAGCTGCCGAAAGCTACCTGAACATTCCGCGCCTGCTCGCAGCCTGCGAGATCACGGGAGCCGACGCCATCCATCCCGGCTACGGCTTTCTCTCCGAGAACGCACGCTTCGCCGAGATCCTGGAGGAGCACGGCATCACCTTCATCGGCCCGACGGCGGAGCACATCCGCATCATGGGCGACAAGATCGAGGCCAAGGAGACGGCGAAGCGTCTCGGCATTCCCGTCGTGCCGGGCTCCGACGGCGGCATCACCAACGAGGCCCAGGCCCAGCGCGTGGCACGCTCGATCGGCTTTCCGGTGCTCGTGAAGGCCGCCGCAGGCGGCGGCGGGCGTGGCATGAAGGTGGCGCGCAGCTCCGAAGATCTCGACATGGCTCTGAAGACCGCCCGGGCGGAGGCTAAGGCCGCGTTCGGTGACGACAGCGTCTACCTGGAGAAGTACCTCTCGCACCCGCGCCACATCGAAATTCAGGTGTTCGGCGACGGCAAGGGCAACGCCATCCACCTGGGAGAGCGCGACTGCTCGCTGCAGCGGCGCCACCAGAAAGTGCTCGAGGAGGCGCCGTCGCCCGCGCTCAATGCCGAGGCCCGCGAGAAGATCGGCATGACCGTTGCGCGCGCCATGCAGAAGCTCAAATACCGCGGTGCAGGCACGGTCGAGTTCCTCTACGAGGACGGCGAGTTCTACTTCATCGAGATGAACACGCGGCTCCAGGTCGAGCACCCCGTCACCGAGATGATCACCGGCCTCGACCTCGTCCTCGAGCAGCTGCGCATTGCCGCCGGCCATCCCCTCAGTCTCACGCAGGACGAGGTGACCTTCTCGGGCCATGCCATCGAGTGCCGCATCTGCGCCGAGAACCCGACGACGTTCCGCCCCTCGCCGGGGCGCATCACCTACTGGCATCCGCCCGGCGGCCTCGGTGTGCGCGTCGATTCCGGCGCCTATCAGGGATATCGAATCCCACCGAACTACGATTCGCTCATCGGCAAGCTCATCGTCGCCGGCAAGAACCGCAACGAATGCCTGATGCGGCTCAAGCGCTGCCTCTCCGAGTTCGTCATCGACGGCATCGAGACAACCATCCCGCTCTTTACCGAGCTGGTGCGCCATCCCGACATCGCCAATGGCACCTACGACATCCACTGGCTCGAGCGGCACCTCGGAATGAAGACCTGAGGCCGTGCCTCTGCCCGCCACACCGGACGCTCAGAGCTGCCCGGACGCGTCCCACGTCGCGATGAGCGCCCTGTAGGCGGGATCATCGTAGCGGCTCGGGGCGAAGGCCGGCGCATAGTGGGGCAGCGGCCCTCCGGTGACGTGCCGAGCCAGCAGCTCTCCCCCGGCGCACGAGGCCATGATGCCGAAGCCCGAGAAGGCCGAGCAGACATAGGCGCCGGGCACCGACAGCGGACCGATCAGCGGTCGGTTCTCCGGGGTCTTGGTGTAATAGCCCCCATCGACGAACGGCTTCGGCATGGGGTCGAGGTAGGCCGAGAGCCCTGGCACCAGCACCGACATGCCGCGCAGCGTGATCTCGGGGAGGTCCGGCTCCCACGACAGGGGAAAAGCCGGCTCGTCGCCGCTCCGGCAGTCGTAGGTCCAGTACATCAGCACCTGATCACCCGCACCGACGGGGCGTCCGTGGACTCCCGCCGGAAACTCGGCGAGGAGATGGCGCATCTCGTCACTCTGCGACAGCGCCTCGCGCTCCTCGGCCGACCAGGGCAGACGGATCGGGTCGCACCAGATGATCAGCGGCGCCGAGCGCGGCACCACGCCCAGCGGGTCGGCCATGCTGATCTTGATGTGCTTCTCGACGACCACCGGCAGCGTCACGCCGAGCCTCGCCGCGCTCGACCGGACATAGGGTCCTGTCGCCAGAACGAGCGTATCGGTGTCGATCGCCAGCTCCCGCTCGCCTGAGCGAAGTACGGCCCCGCTGACACGGCCACCGCTCGTCTCGGCGGCGGCGAGCTCCGCCACGACCAGCTCGACGCCGTTCTCCCGCGCGCTCTCCAGCAGGTACATGCCGAGCTGCTGCGCGCTGAGCGAGCCGCAGCGGCGGGCGTGCAGCACCGCCACCGTATCGGCATTGAGATAGCCGAAATGCTCGCGGATCAGCGCCTTGTCGGTCAGCAGGTCGGCGCCGTCGAGGCCGCCGGCGTAGCCCTCCGCATCGGCCGGGCGGTAATCGCCCCGCGAGCCGACGCGCCGGAGCGGCCCCGCTCCGAGCCCTTCCGCCTCCAGTGCCTGCCGCTCGAAAAGCTCGACCGTCTCCTGCCGGGCCGTGGCGTAGACGTAGCCGCGCCGATTCATGTGGAATCGGTTGCCGGACCGCCGCGCATGCGCCTCCATGAGGTCGATGCTGCGGCTCATGAGCGCCACCATCGCGTCGCCAGGCCCCGGCCACCAGTTGCGGTAGCATTCGGTCGACTTGTCGCTGGTGAGGCCGAGCGGCGGCCCCGGCTCGACCAGCGCAATCCGCTTCACGCCCGCCTCGGCCAGCGCGTATGCGGCGGCGATGCCAGCCATGCCGGCGCCGCACACGACGGCATCGTAGCGTTCTCTGCTCATGCGGATGCACCTGTCACGGCGGGATTGGGAGTGGCCCTAGGCCTCTTTGTCGGCCGCCGCGAGGAAGCTTTCGAGCAGCCCGCCCGGCGCCTCGATGACGTGCTCGCGCGCCGGAAAGCGGCCGCTGCGGACGTCGTCGACGAACTCCCGGAAGCCCGCGACGCGCTCGCGCTGCATCTCCTGCTTCATCTTGTAGAGGTTGCGGTACTGCTTCGAGTGGCGCGGGTAGGGCGGCGCGTTGTTGCCGAGAATGTCGTCGGCGAAGAGGAACTGGATGTCGCCTCCGGCACCGCCACCGATCGACGACGTGAGCAGGCTGGTGCGCTTCGAGATCTCGCGCAGCAGCGCCTCCGGAATGACCTCCACCTCGACCGCGTAGGCGCCCGCGCTCTCAAGTGCCTTGATGTCCCGGTAGATGGCCAGCGCCTCCTCCGGAGTCTTGCCCACGGCGCGCAGGCCCCCCGTCCACGTGCTCTTTCGCGGCACCAGCCCGGCATGGCCCTGCACCGGTATGCCGGCCTCGGCCGCTGCCTCCACGTAGCGCGGCGCCCACTGGCACATGATGGCATCGGCTCCGATCGACATGGCATCATAGCCGAGCCGCACAGCCTCCTCCGGGCTGGCGGCGGCGATCAGCGGCACCGAGAAGGCCATGAAAACGTTGGGCGCCGCGCGCCGGATCTCCGCTGCCGATTGCGGGGCCTTCGGATCGAACCGCACCTTCATGGTGTCGATGCCGGCTTCCTGCGCGGCAGCCGCCTCCTCGGCCGAGAACGCCAGCGTCTCGACCAGCACGAGCTTGCCCTTCTGATCGCGCAGGTCCTTCACGGTGTAGTTGCGCGTCCCGTAATGGCCGCCGAGCGTCATCACGCGCTTGAGACCCCGCTT
>JBFWQN010000371.1:0-5684 GCA_050249405.1 Hyphomicrobiaceae bacterium
GAGGTCGGCGACCCGCGTGCCGGTGAGCCTGAGGTGCTGCAGGGACGCGAAGCCGGCGCGGGGGGCGAGGTCGGCGACCCGCGTGCGGGCGAGCGTGAGGGTCCGCAGGGACGCGAGGCCGGCGAGGGGGGCGAGGTCGGCGACCCGCGTGTTGGCGAGCGTGAGGTGCTGCAGGGACGCGAGGCCGGCGAGGGGGGCGAGGTCGGCGACCCGCGTGCGGTCGAACGTGAGGGTCCGCAGGGACGCGAGGCCGGCGATCGACGGCGGCAGTCGCTCCAGCCAACGCAATTGAACGTCGAGTTGCACCGCATGGCTGGTTTGCGCCTCGGCGATACGTCGCTCGGCCTCGGCGTAGGCTTTCTCGGGCGTGTCGAATGGGTCGGGCGTGTCGCCCGGCGCCTTGGCCATGACATTTCTCCAGCAATGCGAGTGTGCTGACTGCAATGCGACGACGGCGGAAACGGGGCGAGGCTAGTCGGACGGCCAGGCCGGAGCTGCGGTCCGGTCGGAGTCTAAGCCGCCGGCGTCCGGGCGCGCGGAGGGATGGGTCCTCGGGACAAGCCCGAGGATGACACGTGGAGGGACGGGCGGGCTCCGGCGCTGGTCTCAGCCCTGCTCCATCGGCAGGCTCGGATCGCTGGCCCACTCCTGCATCGAGCTCATGTAGACGCCGACGTCCCGGGCGCCGAGGGTGGTGAGGGCCAGCGCAGTGAGCGAGGCCGCGATGCCGCCGCCGCAGTAGGCGACGACGCGGCGGCCGTCCAGGAGGCCCGCGTCGGAAAAGCGGCGGCGCAGCTCGTCCGGCGGCAGGAAGGCCTGCGTCTCGGGATCGACGATCTCGCGCGAGGGGACGTTGCAGCTGCCAGGGATGCGGCCCGGCCGGCCATAAAGCGTGCCGCCCGTGCCTTTATGCTGGTCGGGAAGCAGGGCGTTGACGATGCCCACGCCGGTGCCGAGGGCGGCTTTGACCTCGTCACGGCCGACGAAGTAGCCGGAGCGCGGGCGCGGCGTGAACGGCGCGGCCGCCGGGTAGGTACGGGTGCCGACCTCGACGGGACGGCCGAGCCTCGACCAGTTGGTGAGGCCGCCGTCGAGCACACGGACGTTGTCGAAGCCATAGCCGCGCAGCATCCACCAGACGCGGGCCCCCCAGGCACCGTAGGTGCGATCGTAGACGACGACGCGGGTGCCCTCGCCGATGCCGAGCGCGGAGGCGGCGGAGGCGAAAGCCTCGGGCGGGAGCACCGAGAAGCGCCACGGCGTTGAGCGGTCGGAGAGATCGTTCGCGAGGTCGAGGAACGCGGCGCCGGGGATATGCGCTTGCTCGTAGCCGGCGCGACCGCTGCCGATCACCTGGCCGCCATTGTCGGGGCGGGGCGTGAGGTAGGTCGTGCAGTCGAAGACGCGCAGGTCCGGCGCGCCAAGCTCGGAGGCGAGCGCGTCGGCCGTAATCAGCGGCGAGGACTCGGGAAGGCTCTGCATGACGGTGCTCCTCTCGGGTGCGTGGGCGATCGGCGGGTTGTGCTTCGTACCGCTCGCGACCATGTTATTCTGGGAGCCGATGCACTGTCGCGGAACGATGCGAGAGGGCAGTTCCACATGGCGAACGACACGAGCAAGGACCGCGCCCAAGGGACCATGAGAGCACCCGCGGGCGCCGACAGCGGCGCCACGGCGCCGTCGGCGCGCCCGAATCCCGACGCCCGGCAGGCGCCTGCGGCGTCCACGTCCGGAGCGGGCGATGTCGCCGATTTTCTCGAGCGCATGAAGCAGATCGCGCCCGCCGCCACGACCGGGCGGGGGCGGCTCGTATTCGCGATGGACGCGACCATGAGCCGGCAGCCGACGTGGGACATGGCGCTGGCCCTGCAGGCCGAGATGTTCTCCGTGGTGCGCGAGATCGGCGGGCTCGACGTGCAGCTCGTCTTCTTCCGCGGCGCGGGCGAGTGCCGCGCCTCGCGCTGGGTGGCCGACCCGGGAGCCCTGGCGCGACTGATGACCACGGTGCAGTGCCGCGGCGGCTTCACGCAGATCGGCAAGGTGCTGAGCCACGTGAGCCGCGAGAGCGCGAGCCAGAAAGTGAGCGCGCTGGTCTACGTCGGCGACTGCATGGAGGAGAAGATCGACGATCTGTGCGGAAGGGCCGGGGAGCTCGCCCTCGTCGGCGTGCCCGTGTTCCTGTTCCAGGAAGGCAACGATCCGGCGGCGGCCGGCGCCTTCCGCGAGATCGCGACGCTCACACGCGGCGCCTATTGCCGTTTCGACCAGGGGTCCGCCGAGCAGTTGCGCGAGCTCCTGAAGGCGGTGGCCGTCTACGCGGCGGGCGGGCGGCGGGCGCTCGAGCGGCTCGCCGACGGGCGCGGCGGGGGTGCGGCGCGGCGACTGCTTGCCGACATGACGCGAAAGTAGGCCATGCAAGCACTTCTCCTCGGTCTCGCGACGCTGGCTCTCACGCTTTTCGCACTGAATGCCTTCACACGGGCCAACCCCGCGCTGCTCGCCGACCGCACGCGCAAGGTGGCTGGCGGCCTCGTCCTGGCAGCCGCACTGGTGTTGCTGCTGCGCGGCGGCCTGCACCTCGCGCTCGGGCTCGGTATGGCCGGGCTCTGGCTGCTTTCGGGACGCGGTGTGCGCCCGTTCGGCAGGCGCGATGGCGAAGCGGAAGCCCCGGGTCACACGTCGACGGTGCGCACCGATCATCTCGAGATGCAGCTCGACCATTCCACGGGCGCGATGCGCGGACGCGTGCTCAAGGGCTTCTTCGCCGGCCGCAGCATCGAGCGGCTGAAGCCTGTCGAGCTGGCCCACCTCTGGCAGGACTGCCGCTTCGTCGATCCGCAGTCGGCACAGCTCGTCGAGGCGTATCTCGACCGCGTGCACCCGACGTGGCGGGACGACATGGCGCGCGGCGAGGCGGAAGCGCCCAGGGGATCGGATGGGCGCATGACGCAGCAGGAGGCGCTGGACATCCTGGGCCTCGGCTCCGATGCGAAAGAGGACCAGATCCGGCGCGCGCATCGCGAGCTGATGCTCAAGCTCCACCCGGACCGGGGAGGCTCGACCTACCTCGCCGCCAAGATCAACGAGGCAAAGGACGTGGCGCTCGACGCGCTGCGGTGAGGTCCGGCACGGACAGCCTCGGCTGCGGGGAACTCCCGCCGGGCCGGCCTGTTACCTCGCCAGAGCCCCCGGTTGAAGGGGCCGTCATGCAGCCTCGACAGGAGCAGCTCATGTCCGACCTCGTCGTCCGCGTCACCGACGGGCCCGACAAGCCCGCGTTGCAGTGGGCCCTGGCCTATCCGGATCGCGAGAAGGTTCATTTCCGTCTGGAGCAGGATGGCATCGATGCCGAGATCGCCCGCATGGACGAGCTCGCCGGCGGCGGCTTCAGCTTCACATTGCGGGGCATCGTCAGGTCCGGCGAGCACAGCGGCCGGCCGTTCCACGGCACCTATGCGGTCGAGACGCGATCGGGAACGCTCACCATCGAGGCGTAGCGCGCCGCTTGTCCAGAGCCGGAGCCGAGGTCAGTTGGTGCCGGCGATGAGGCAGTCCATGCGCTGGCGCTTGAGCTCGGCGCAGACGGTCATGGCGCTGGTCTGGTCGAGGCCCACGAAGCGTGCCCGGTAGAGCGTCCTGCCACCGGAATGCACGGTCGGGGTCTCGCCAGTGACGCTCGCCAGCCGGGGCGACAGGCGCCGTGCCTGCTCGAGCCTTTGCACGGCCTCGGCCGTCGACGAGAAGGCACCGATCTGGACTTGCAACCCGCCGGAACGCCCAGACGGTGGCGCGACCGTCGTGTGCGCGGCGAGTTGTGCGGCCTGCGCGGTAAGGGTGGACGGCGCCCGCGTGGCAATCGGCCCGGCAGGAAGAGAGGCGCCGGCGCCGCCGATCCGGCCGGCGATGCTCGTGCCCCCGGAGATAGGAGCGGCCAGCCGAACCTCCGAGCTCCACGGGTCCGGTCGGCGGGAGGATCGCGCGTCCGCAGCTCCGGCACCGACGGCCGCAACGCGCTCGACCAACACGGGGGCCGGGGGCGGCGGCGCGACGGGCGCGGCGGGAGCAGCCTTGGCGGGGCGGACGGCGGCCACGCGCTGCGGTACGGGGCGCTTGAGGAGGGCCGCCGGCTCGGAATGGCGCGCAATCAGCATCGGCTTGCGCGTCCGCTCGGGCGACGAGCGCAGTAGCGCCCGCATGAGGACGATGCGCATCCGGGCATTGCGTGCCGAGGCCGATGCACCGCCCAGGACAGCAGCCACGACGTGGCGGCCGTCGCGACGAACGGAAGCGACGAGATTGTAGCCCGAGGCCTGGGTGTAGCCGGTCTTGATGCCTTCCATGCCGGTGAAGTTGTCGAGCATGGTGTTGTGGTTGCGGTGAATGCGGCCGCCGTACTGGAAGCTCCGGGTGGCAAACAGCCGCGACTGCACCGGAAAGTTGTCATAGAGACGCAGTCCGAGGGTCACCATGTCCCGCGCCGTGGTGACCTGCCCGCGATCGGGCAGACCATGGGGATTGCGGAACGTGGTCGCGCTCATGCCAAGCTCGTGTGCCTCGCGTGTCATCAGCTCGGCGAAGCGCTGCTCGCTGCCCGCGACATGCTCGGCAATGGCCACCGCGACGTCGTTGGCCGACTTGGTGATGAGCGCACGGACGGCGTCGGCGACCGTAATGGTGGAGCCGGCCCGGAGGCCGAGCCGGGAGGGCGGGGTGGCGGCGGCCGCCTCGGAAACCGCGATCGGCGTGCCTGGCTTCAGGCGGCCCTGCTCCAGGAGCTCGAACACGAGGTACAGCGTCATCATCTTGGTCAGCGACGCCGGATAGCGGGGCTCATCGGCTGCTTCGGCATGCAGAATGTGACCGGTGTTCGCGTCGACCGCGAGTGCCGCATAGCGTCCGGCGGCGCGGGCTGCCGTCGCTGCAAGTCCCGCCCCGGCGAGGGCGGCGACAACGGCCAACAAACGCGCGGCGAGGATCGCCACGGCGTGGAGCCGTCCACCTCGGGTCGCGGCGGCAGGCGCCTCGCTACCGGCCTCGGCCGCGGTCGCGGCGCAGCGTCGAATGTCTTTCGTCATCACCTCGAACCCCTCGTATCGAGGAGAGCATTGTTTTCCGGCGCCAATGCGGCGGCCTCGGGCCGGGGCTGTGGCGACGTTCACAGATCCATCTTCAGGGATGGTTAACGGTCGCATGCTGCGCTGCACCAATTGACTTGCCGCGATTGTGCAATGCAAATAATAGTGACATCCGGGCGCTGGACCTTCGCCGGGCGCCGCCCCGGCCATGACCGCCGATTGCCAACGAGGAGAAAGATGATGGTGAAGCCTTTCGACGACATGCAGCGCATGAATCAGGCTGGCGTGGACTCCGCCATGAAGATGATGGGCGAGTGGGGCAAGAGCTGGCAGGCGATCGCCGCCGAGATGACCGACTACACGAAGCGCTCCTTCGAGGAGGGCACGCATACGCTCGAGAAGCTCATGGCCGCGAAGACCATGGAGCAGGCGCTGGAAATCCAGCAGAGCTACGCGCGTCGTGCCTACGACGACTACATGCACCAGATGACCAAGCTCGGCACGATGTACAGCGACCTCGCCAAGGAGGCCTATCGCCCGGTCGAGCGCGCCATGCAGGCCGGGCGCTGAGCGGCGGGCAGCGTGGCTCGAGGAAAGCGTGGCCCGGCA
>JBFWQN010000372.1:0-5674 GCA_050249405.1 Hyphomicrobiaceae bacterium
CGGCGGGTCGCGGGATGGCGCCACCTGTAGGGGTTCATTGCGGGCGCGATCAGCACCGGCTTATCGGTGGCGAGCAGTACGGCCGTAGCCAGATCGTCGGCGTGGCCGCCGGCCAACTTGGCCATCAAGTCGGCCGTCGCAGGTGCGACGACGATCAGGTCGGCCTCGCGGGACAGCCGGATGTGTCCGATCTCGCGCTCGTCGTCGAGGCTGAACAAGTCGCTGAACACCCGGTCGCCGGTCAGTGCGCCGACCGACAGCGGCGTCACGAACTCGGCGGCGGCCCGGGTCATCACCGCGCGCACGGCGTAGCCCCTTTCGCGGGCGCGCCGGATGAGCTCCAGGCACTTGTAGGCGGCGATACCACCGCCGATGACGAGCAGGATGCGCTTGTTCTGGGACACGGGGAACCGACCGCGGCTGTCGAGAGGCGCTTACCTTATCACAGTGTTCCAGCCGAGGTAGTCGTGGAGGCTGACGAAGGTAACAATCGCGCCTGGACGCGTGCCAGCAACCACGCGCCTTGAATGCGCTCCGGCGCGGGCCGTTCGATGCTAGGTTGCGCGGCCCTGCGAGGAGCCCGCCGGAGATGCAGACGAGCCCCGACCTCCGAATGCCCGACGGAGCCGAGCTGCCGGCGCCCCGGCTCGGGCCGGTGCGCCATCATGCGTCGCTGGACGAGGTGGACACGGCAGGCTGGAACGCGCTGTTTCCGGGGTCGCCCGAGGATTGGGCCTTCTATCGCGCCATCGAGGAAAGCCCCCCGGAGGGCTTCCGGCTCGGCGCACTGACGATACCCGGCCGCGACGGCGGACTCGCCGCTGCAGTGCCGGTGTTCCAGATCGACTACCGGCTCGACACGCCGTTCCAAGGGCGGATGCGTGCCGTCGCCGACTGGGTGAACCGCCGGCGGCCGGGGCTGACCAGCCTCGGCGTCGTGGGCCTCGGCTCACCGCTTTCCGACAGCCTGAGCCTCGGCTTCGACCGGCAACTCGACGCGGGCGGGCGGGAGCGGGCACTCGCCTCCATGCTCGGCTGGCTCGGAGCCGAGGCGGATCGCACGCGGGCGGCCATCGTAGCCGTAAAAAGCATGGGGGCGGAGGCGACAGCCTTCGATCCGCTCCTCGCCACTCACGACTTCTCGAAGGTCACGAGCGTGCCGGTAGTCACGCTCGCGGTCGAAGCGCCGAGCCTCGAGGCCTACCTGAAGGGGCTCAAGCGCCAGCACCGCTCATATTTCCGCAACAAGCTGAAAACCCTTCCGGAAATTCGAGTCGAGATGCGCAGCTCCGCCGAGGGGCTGGAGGCCGAGCTCGTGCGCCTCTACGAGGCAACGCTCGCGCAGTCCGGCGTCTCCTACGGCGAGTTCGACCGCATCGGGACCGACTACTTCCGGGCTTTCCTCGAGCGACAAGGAGAGCGGGCAGGCCTCATGCTGTTCTGGAAGGGCGAGAAGCTCGTCTCGTTCCACCTGTTCCATGTCGGAGCCCGGCGCATCATCTCGAACAAGATGGGCATGAGCTACCCCGAGGCGCGGGAGCTCAACCTCTACTTCATCAACTGGCTGAAGATCATCGAGATCGCCTGCATCCGCGGGGTGCTCGAGATCGAGATGGGCGCCACGACCTACGCGGCCAAGCTGCTGTTCGGCGGACACCTGGAGCGGCGCTGGCTGCATTTCCGCTTCCGCCGGCCTTGGCTCAATCGCGTGGCGCGGCCCTTTCACCGCTTCTTCGACTTCGAGCGCAACGACGAGGAGCTGCGCAAGCTAGAGGCCGAGCGCGGCTCGCTGCCTTTCAAGGATCAGACTGGACAGGTCTCCACATGACGCCCACAGCCTGGCTGCTGCTCGGGGCCATGATGGTTCTCGATGCGGCCTCACACCTGCTGCTCAAGGCGTCGTCTGCGCGCGCGCACGCCGACGCACGCGACATGCACTATCTGCGACGGCTCATTCGCGTCCCCATTTTCTGGGTCGCCATCTCGGCCTTCCTCGGCATGATGGTGGTCTGGATCGGCTTCTATTCCGTGGTGCCGCTCGCGCAGGGCGTGATGACGGGCTGCATCACCATCGCCGGAGTCATGATCGGCGGGCGCCTTTTCTTCAACGAGCACATCACGCCGGCGCGGGCGCTTGCCGCGCTGCTGATCGGGGTCGGTGTGCTGCTGGTCGGCTGGGAGCGGGTGTGATGGCTGAGACCGGCACTCTGAAGCGCCTCGTCATCCTGGGCTTCCTCGCCTTGCTCTGCATCGACACGGCGCAGCAGATCCTCGCCAAATTCGCGGGCGACGGGATCGGCGCCTTCGACTTCAGCCGGGCCTGGCTGGAGCGGCTCCTGCACGCGCGGCTGCTCTACGTGCTGCTCGGGCTCTACGTTGCGGCGTTCCTCGTCTACTCGTGGCTGCTCAGGCATGCGCCGGTCGGGCCGTCCTACGCGGCGCTGCACGGCCATGTCGTGACCACGTTCCTCTTCTCGATGCTGTTCCTCGGCGAGCGGCTCACTCTGCTGCAGCTTTCGGGATGCGCCCTGATCCTGGGCGGGATCGTGCTTCTGGCGGTGACGGAGAAGATTTAGCCGAGGAAGTGACTGCCCGAGGCGCGGCCGCGGGTACGGTCGCCGAGGCAGCGGCGATGGGGCGCGCCTTCTTGAACAGCAGCGCGAACGGGATGGCGCAGGCCGCCACGATGGTGAACAACCCGAACGCGTTGACGTAGGCGATGAGGGAGGCCTGCCGCGTCACCTCGCGCCCGATGCGGGCAAGGCCCGGCGTCGTCTCCGCGTCCCACGCGCCCATCACCCAGGGCAGCGACAGCGCCGGATTGAACGGGTTGATGGCCTCGATCAGGCGCGCGTAGTTGGTCCCCGTGGAGGCGACGATCTCGGCGACGGTAATCGAGATGAACAGGCTCGAGGCGATGTTGCGCAGCAGGTGGAAAATGCCGAGCGCCTCCGGCCGCAGCCGCGGCTCGAGGTCCGAGAACGTGATGATCGACAGCGGCACGAAGACGATGCCGATGCACATGCCCTGCACGATGCCGTTGAGCGCCAACTCCATCGGCGTCACGTCGAGGTTGATGAAGGTGAGCCACAGCCCCGACATGGCGAGCAGCAGGAAGCCCGTCGCCATCGAGAGGCGCGGATCGAGCCGCTCGATCCACATGGCCGCGAAAAAGCCGATCAGCCCGCCGACGCCCCGGCTGCCGATCACCCAGCCGACGAGGGCGTCCGGGTAGCCGACGTGCTGGCGCAGCAGCGTCGGCAGCACCACCATCGGCGTGAACGCCAGCATGCCGAACACCGAGACGACCACGTAGCCGAGCACGAGGTTGCGGTTGAGCAGCAGCTTGAGGTCCAGGAACGGCTTGCCGGCCGTCGTGAGGCTGTGGGCGATGAAGACGAAGAAAGCGAGCACGCCGACGAAGGAGGCGACGACCAGCTCCTGCGACTCGAGCCAATCGAGCCGAGGGCCGCGCGAGAGCACGTACTGCAGGCATCCGATCGCCGTCGACAGCGACAGGAAGCCCGTCCAGTCGAGGCGGGCGGCGCCGGTGACGCGGTCGCGCGGAAGCAGCAGGAATAGACCGGTGAAGGAGATGGCGCTTACCGGCACCAGCATGAAGAACGCCCACCGCCAGCCGAGATCCTCGGCGATCTGGCCCGCGAGCGCCGGTCCGACGATGGGACCGAGAATGGTGCCCATGCCGTTGATTCCCATGACGAAGCGGTGCCGCTCCTTGGGAAAGATGTCGAGCAGTATGGACTGGGCGAGAGGGACCGTCGGCGCGCCGATGGCCCCCTGCACGATGCGCCAGAAAATGAGGCTCTCGAGCGACGGCGCCAAGCCGCACATGAGCGTTGCGAAGATGAAGCCGGCCACGCACGAGCACATGGTATTGCGCCGCCCGAAGCGGGCGACGAGCCAGCCCGTCATGGGCGTCGCTATGGCGATGGCGAGAATGTTGAACGTGACGATCCAGGACACCTCGTCCGGCGTCGCCGACATGGCTCCCTGGATCTGGGGCAGGACGGTCGAGACGACGAGAATGGTGGTGAAATAGAGCGTCACCGTGAACATGTTCGAGACGAGGATCAGCCCTCGCCGCAACGGTGTCAGCTCCGGATTGTCGACTGGACCGCTCATTCAGGCTCGCGTGGGCTATCCCGGCAGATGGTTGCACCCCGAGCGGCGATTGCCTAGTGCCCGGGCAGCGGGTGGGGCCGCGGCTGGGGCTGCGGGCAGGGGGAGGAGCCCAAAAGCGCGATTGCCGCCGCGGGGCGCGATGTCCGTGGGGCGAGCAAGCGGATTGCCGCCCCCACGCACGCGCGATAAGAATGCGGCAGAATCCATGTTCGCGCGGCGGGAGAAGAGACTGATGGCGAGCGCTGAGACGCATGCCTCGAAGGGGAAACAGCGGCCGCTGTCCCCACACCTGCAGATCTACAGCCCCCTCATCAACATGGTGATGTCGATCCTGCATCGCATCACCGGAGTGGCGCTGTACGTGGGCACGCTGCTGCTCGCCTGGTGGCTGATCGCGGCGGCGACGGGGCCGCAGTACTTCGCGTTCGTCAACGGGCTGCTCAGCTCGCCGCTGGGGCTCGTGGTGATGCTCGGCTACACGTGGGTGCTGATGCACCACATGATCGGCGGCATCCGTCACCTGATCTGGGACACCGGCCGAGGCTTCGACCTCGGCAGCGTCAATGCGCTCTCGTGGGCCACGATCATCCTGTCGTTGACCTCCACAGCCGCGATCTGGGTGGTCGCACTCCGCGCCAAGGGGATGCTCTGATGACCACGCCACTTCATCCGACGCCCTCGCCGCGCGCCGCCATCATCCGCACGCCTCTCGCCCGAGCCCGCGGGCTCGGCTCGGCCAAGAGCGGCACCGAGCACTTCTGGCTGCAGCGGATGACGGCCATCTCGAATCTCATTCTCGTCGTGGTGGTGCTGTTCCAGTTCCTGCGGCTGGTCGGCGCTGACCATGCCGCCGTGCGGGCGGCATTGGCGAGCCCGCTCCTCGGCCTGCCGCTGCTGGCCCTCATCATCTCTGGAATGATCCACATGCGGCTCGGCATGCAGATGATCATCGAGGACTACATCTCGTCAGAAGGGAGCAAAGTGCTCGCGCTGCTCGCGAACACGTTCTTTGCGATCCTGGTCGGGCTGACCTGCGTCTACGCGGTCGCCAAAATCACATTCGGGGCCTGAGCGATGAGTGAGAGCAAGTCCAACGGCGCGGCCAAGCCCGCGATCAACGGCAAGGCCTATCCGTTCGTCGATCACACCTACGACGTGGTGGTGGTGGGCGCGGGTGGGGCGGGCCTCAGAGCCACGCTCGGATGTGCCGAGGCGGGCCTCAAGACAGCCTGCGTCAGCAAGGTGTTTCCCACCCGCTCGCACACCGTCGCTGCGCAGGGTGGCGTCGCCGCCTCGCTCGGGAACATGGGTCCCGACAATTGGCAGTGGCACATGTACGACACCGTGAAGGGCGCCGACTGGCTCGGCGACCAGGATGCCATCGAGTACCTGTGCCGCAACGCGCCGCAGGCCGTCTACGAGATGGAGCACTACGGCGTGCCCTTCTCGCGCACCGAGGACGGGCGCATCTACCAGCGTCCGTTCGGCGGCATGACGACGCAGTTCGGCGAGGGGCCGCCGGCGCAGCGCA
>JBFWQN010000373.1:0-5674 GCA_050249405.1 Hyphomicrobiaceae bacterium
GGCCGGGCATGACCGCGCGTCAGGCCATCGCCCTGGGTGGCGGCTTCGACATCATGCGCTATCGCCTCGTCAATCCGTTCATCGAGTCGGCCGATCTGAAAGGCCAGCACGAGGTGCTCTGGACCGATGCCGCACGCGTCCGCGTGCGGTTGAAGCGGGTCGAGGTGGAGCTCGATGGAAAATCCGAGCTCGATCCGAACGTCGTCGCCGACATTCCACTGGACAAGGCCTATCTCGACGAGATCGTCAAGACCGAGACGGAAACGCTTAAGCGCCGGCGTGCGGACTACGCCAGCGAGATCGAGCATATTCGTGGACTGATCGGGCAAGCGGAGACGAAAGTCGACACGCTGAAGAAGCAGCTGTCGACCGAGGTGCAGGGCGCCGATGTCGACCAGCAAGAGCTCGACCAGATGAAGGATTTCCAGAAGCGCGGGTCGCTGCCCCTGATGCGCCTCATGGAAATCCGGCGCATCCAGCTCGCGAACGCGACCCGCGTGCTGCAGACCCGCGTCCAGTCGGACCAGGCGGAGCGGGAGCTCGCGGAGGCCAAACGGAGCCTGGAGCGCCTGAACAATACCTATCGGACGGCACTCCTCGCCGAGCGCCAGGAGCAGTCGGCGCTCTACAACAGCCTGCTCGCCCGCATTTCCGCCAACTCCGAGAAGCTGGTTCATACCAGCGTGCTCAAGTCGCGGCTCGTGCGCGGTCGCGGCAGCAAGGTGAACATCGCCATCCACCGCTCGCTTCTCGATTTCAAGCAGACGCTGGTCGGCACCGAGGACACGCCGCTGGCGCCGGGTGATACAGTCGAGATCGCGCTCGAAGGCGACAACGATGTCGACGCTGCAATCCGGCGCGCGCGGCAGCCTGTGAGGGCGGAGACCTCCGGGGTCGTGACGCCTTCGACCACGGTCGACGTCAAGTCGGGCGCCTCGGCGGAAGCACAGGCGACCCCCGCTTCACCCAGTCCTGCCGGCGCGGCGAAGCGTGTGATCACGCCGCGAGCAAGGTAGCGCGGCCCGCATCCTGGGGCGCCGTCCTCCTCGCTTCCACCTACCCTGCCTTCAAAAAGAGCTCGGTCATGCGTCTGGCGCTTCTCACGACCACTGACATGAAGTCCGACCGTGCGATGGATTTCGCGCGCATGATCGCTTCTGTTGCCGAAAACGTGCCCCCGGGCGTCGAGCTTAAGCACTACGTGCTGTTGCAGCGCGCAACCGAGGCGCAGCGCTCGGAGGTGGCCCGCGCCATTCCCCATCCAGCCACCGTCTTGTCGACCGATGGGCGCCTCTCGCTGTCGGCCGCACGCAACCAGATGCTTGCGCGCGCACGCGCCGACGGGCAGCTCGAGGCCGACACCATCGTCGGGTTCCCGGACGACGATTGCTGGTATCTTCCGGGCTTTCTCGCGTCTCTCGTCGCGCTGTTCGAGACGCGCCGCGACCTCGGCCTGCTGATCTCCCGCGTCTCGCTGTCGCCAGTCGACGACTGGCCGGCCGATGGCGGGGAGCGGGCGGGCGGCCGGGACGTCCTTCGGCGCTCGTCCTCGAACGGAATGTTCCTGCGCGGCGATGTCGTCGCCCGCATCGGCGACTTCGACGTGACGCTCGGCCTCGGCACGCCGAGCAACTCGGGCGAGGACACCGACTACGCCCTGCGCGGGTGGCTCGCTTCACCGCTCACACTTTTCGTCGACCGTCCGCTGGTCGGCCACAAGGAGCCCGACCTCGCGAGCATCACGAAGTATTTTGGCGGCAACATGCTGGTTGCCAGCCGCTATGCGCCGCGCAGCCCGGCGCTGTTCCTCGAGTACGTCCGCAAGTTCGGTGTCGGGAGCTATCTGGTCCTGCGCCAGAGGCTCGCGATGGCCGACTTCCTTTCCGCGATCCAAGGCAGCATGGCCGCCTTCGGCCGCAGCACGGGCTGAGGGGCGGAGCAGGTTGCCGCCGTCGACCGACGCCCGCGGCATTCACCAAGGCCGGCAAAGGTTTTTGTCGGCGAAGGGATCGAGGTAGGCAGTGTCGACCTTTTACGAGAGGATGGCAGCCGATGGCTGGACGCTCCGGCACAAGGCCCCGTCTGCTTCTCCTTCCGCGAGCGAGGACGTAGTGCGTCACGAACCCAACATCACTCCTATGCTCTCGGGCGCGGACGGTCCGGCCGGTCTCGAGCTCAATTTCGACGAGGTGCTGGCACTGATGCGCCTTCACTGGCGCATCATCGCCGCCTCGGTGATCACGTGCCTGGCGCTGGCGGCCGTGTACCTGATCGTGACGCCCGCCCAGTATACGGCGACCAGCCTCCTGCTGATCGACGCCCGCTCCAACGTCGTGCCGACACAGCAGATCAGGGCGACCGATGCCAACGCAGAATCGGCGCACGTGGAAACGCAGGTCGAGGTGCTGCGCTCCGAGCGCATCGCACGCGCCGTGATCGTGGCCGAAAACCTGGCCAAGCTGCAGGAGTTCGCAGGATCGCGGAGCTTCCTGTCGCAGATCTCGCCGTTCGGCACGCGCACGACTGCAAAACCGGCCGAGCCCTCCACCGATCGCGAGACCCTCGAGAGCGAGGTGCCGGCACTCGCCGTCAAGCAGTTCAACGCGCGTCTCAACGTGAAGCGCAACTCCTCGACCCACATCATCGAGATCAGCTTCCGGCACTCCGACCCGAAGCTCGCCGCCCGCATCGCCAATGCCGTGGCGAGCGCCTATCTCGCCGAGCAACTGCGCCAGCGCGACGAGATCATCCGCAGCACGAGCCAATGGCTGCGCCAGCGGGCGGTCGAGCTGCTCGGCGAGGCACATCAGGCCGAGACGGCCCTGCTCAAGTTCCGCAGCACCACGGCGTCGAGCGACTCGGCGAGCCGGATCGTGCTCCGCGATCTCGAGACGACCGCTCAAACCTATCGCTGGTTCAGCGAGAACTTCCAGAAGCGCTTCCTCGAAACGTCGCAGAGCAGCACCTTCAACGTGGCCGATGCACGCGTGGTGTCCGAGGCGTATCCGCCGCTCGACAAGAGCCACCCGAAAGGCTCGATCGTGCTGGCGCTCGCTCTCGCGGCCGGCCTCTCCATCGGCTTCCTCATCGCCCTCGCGCGGGGCAAGACGGTAGCATCCGCCGCCTGATCGGGCTGGCGGTGTAGCTTCTCCCCCATCCGACGATAGAGCGCCCGCTCAGCCGGGCGCTTCTGACGTTGTGCATCGCGCCTGCTATGTTGGGCGCGAGCGCCAGGCTGTGCCTTGTCCAGCATTCTTGACGCCGTCCGGATCAGGTCCCGAAAGCCATTGCGGCGACCGCCCAGGCGAGCGCCTCAGTCCTCGGCCGCCGACTACGAAAGTTGGCTTGTTACTTGCAGAAGGATCGACGAGTCTCTTGAGGATTACCCGCCCGGAGCGAGGTCGGCTCGTATGACGATTGCCTTCGTATTGCAGACCTTCAAGGATCCCGACCAGATCGAGCGTCTCGTCACCACACTCGTGAGGGGAACGGATCGACGTCTTGTGGTCGTCAATCACAGCGGCCCTGAATCCGAGCGGATGCGGCTCGCGGCATTCCCAGGGATCGACCGCTCCATTCCCTCGCCGGGCGGACGAGGTTCTTTCGGCGTCATCGAAGCCTTGATCAGCTCGATGCGATGGCTCGAGCGGCAGAACACGCCGTACGAATGGCTCGCCGTCATGAGTGGGCAGGATACCCGATCCGGCCGCTCGCAGAGCTCGAAAGCGAGCTGAGCGCCTCCGTCTACGACGGGCACTTCTGGCATTTCGACGCCATGAACGAGCGGGAGTCGAGCCAACCGCCCATGCGATGGACGACTCGCGAGGCCACCGACCGGTACCTGTTCCATTATGCGCCGCTGAAGGCCAATCCCCACACGCTCGACCGCGCAATCCTCAAAATCCCGCGGCTCCTCATTGCGCGAACGAAAAACTACCGGCTGGAGACCAGCTTCGGTGTCATGCTTGGCCGGCGCCCCGCCCGGACGCCATTCTCGCAGGAGTTCAAGCTCTACGGCGGCAGCTATTGGATGATCATACGGCGCACGGCCGTGCGCGCCGCGCTCGAGCTCGTCGACGAGCGGCCGGACATCGTCAACTACTTCCGGCACGTGATCTCGCCCGAGGAATCCTTCCTGCAGACCGTGCTCGCCAACGACAAGCGGCTGTCGCTGTCGCGGCAGGAGCTGCGGCTGTGGGACTTCGAGAACGGACGGCACGGGTTTGCACGCTTCTTCGGGGTCGAGGACCTCGAGCACCTGTGCGCCAGTGGCCGCTACATCGCCCGCAAGTTCGACAGGGCGAGAGACTCGAGAATCCTCGACGAGCTGGACCGGATCGTCCTCGATTCCGCCGCGCGCCGACCGAAGAGCCTGCGACTGGCCTCGGGCTGACGAAGCGCGCGAGCCGACGGGACAGAGCGAACGAGGCCTTGCGGCACCCGAAGCAGACTGTCTAGCATTGCCCCCGAAAGATGCGGCGCGGGGTGGAGATCGGTCATCTCGCGCTCGCACGCGAGCGAGGTGCACCTTGGCGAAACGCGACATCACCTTCGGCTGGTTCCTGCCGACCAACGGCGACAGCACCTGTCTCTCCGACCCCGCCCAGCGCATCGCGCCGTCCCGGCCCATGCTCGACGAGATCGTCGAGGCGGTGGACAACGGCGGCTACAAGTACCTGCTGATGCCGGTGAACGCGATCTGCTGGGAAGCGACGGTCATGGCATCCTGGTACGGGGCGCGGACCCGCAACGTGGCGCCGCTCATCGCGCTGCGCTCCGGCTACGTCAATCCGGCCCTCGCCGCAAAGATGTTCGCGACCCTCGACCAGATGTCGGGCGGGCGACTTTGCATCAACCTGATCGCCGGCATCAACGACGACGACACGGCCGCCGACGGCATCCTCGATAGCAAGGAGGTCCGCTACGAGAAGATGGACGAGGAGGTCACGATCATGAAGAAGCTGTGGGCCTCGAACGAGCCCATCGGCTTCGTCGGCAAGCACTATTCCTGCAACCAGGTGATCGAGCCGAAACCGTTCCAGAAGCCGCATCCGCCATTCTTCCTCGGGGGCGGATCAGCGCACGCCGCCGAAATCTCGGCAAAGCACTCGTCGGTTCATCTGTTCTGGGGCGACAAGCCGAAAGTGATCGAGCAGCGCATCGGCGATCTCAGGCGGCGCGCGGCCCGGCATGGCCGCGAGAATGTCCTGCAATTCGGCATGCGTTTGCAGATCGTTTGCGCGGACACCGAGGCCGAGGCGTGGGAGCAGGCGCACGCGCTCGTCAAAGGCACGAGCGGCGTCAACCCCTTCAATATGCGTGGCGGCGCTGCGGCCGTCGAAGGGATACGCCGGACCTCGGAGGCCAATCGGCGGGTGTGGGAGCTGCTGGAGGAATCCGGCGACGATCTCAAGATCCATCCGCATTTGTGGACCGGGATCTCGATGGTCCGTGCGGGGGCCGGCGTGGCGGTCGTCGGCAACCCGGCACAGGTGGCAGCGACGCTCCAGGAGTTCGTGGACGCCGGCTGCACGTCGTTCTGCCTCTCGGGCTATACGCACGCCGCGTCCGCTCGGACCTTCTCCCAGAAGGTCATGCCGTTCTTCGCCGATCGGCTGGCGGATCGCCTGCCCGAAGCCGCCTGAAGAGGCGAGTGCGGGCATGGTCGCCCACC
>JBFWQN010000374.1:0-5668 GCA_050249405.1 Hyphomicrobiaceae bacterium
GAGCAGCATCGCGACGCTCGCGATCTGGGCGGCGCCGGCAAGGCTCGAGCGCTGCAGCCAGGTGGCGTAGATGGCTGCCGACAGCGTCTCGACGCCCAGATGCTGCACGGCACCGAGGTCGTTCAAGGTCTCCATCAGTGCCAGCGTCAGGCCGGCGGCGAGCGCCGGCTTGGCCAACGGCAAGGCGACGAGGCGGAATGTGCCCCAGGGCGTCTGACCGAGGGTCCGCGCCACCTCCAGCACACAAACCGACTGCTGCACGAAGCTCGCGCGCGCGGTGAGGTAGACATACGGGTAAAGGGCGCTCGACAGGACGAGGATGGCGCCGCCGGTCGAGCGGATGGAGGGGAACCAATAGTCGGCCGGCGTGCGCCAGCCGGTGGCCGCGCGCAGCGCGGTTTGCATGGGACCGGTGAAATCCAGCAAATCGACGTAAGCGTAGGCGATGATGTAGGTCGGCATGGCGAGTGGCAGCACGAGGAGCCGGTCGACGATGCCGTGACCGGGAAACCGGTACATGGTGACGATCCAAGCCGCGAGCGTGCCGGCGACGAGGGTGACGAGGCTTACGCCGGCCATCAACAGTGCCGTCTCCCTCAGGACCCGGGGCAGGATCGACGACGTGAGCGACCACACGACGCCACCCGACGGACCGAGGGCCAGCACAAAAGTGGTCGCTACGGGTAGCAACATCACGGCCAGGATCGCAGCGACGGCTGCGGTCCATCCGGGTGAGGCGCGGCGGCGCGCGCGCCAAAGCTCCAGCCGTTGACGCAAGCTCACAAGCCCCTGCAGGGGACCGAGCGTCGGTAGAGGGTCAACTGGCGGCGGCATCGGGGGAAGCGGCTCGGTGTGTCGGAAAATGCGCGAGCGGACTCGCATGGGCGGCGTCAGAACCGTCACCGACGCCCAACGCTCAGGCGGGCGACCCATGAACGACCGCAGAGCTCCAACAACACGTGTTCAGGCGGCGGCGTCAACGCACCGCGGACAAGCAGCGACAATCGGCGCTTATTGGACTCATTCCAGAAATTGGAATCGTCCGTCTGTCCCCAGACCGCAGCTCGCGCAGCGCTCCGGCCGGAAGCATGGCGAGCCAAGCCTTCACCAGGGAATGATCGCGTTGCGATAATCGACGAACGCGATTTCGCCCGTCCCCGCCCGGCGTTCGAGGACGTCCGTGACGCCGGTGACGCTGGTCTCGATGTCGAGCGGTGCGGAGGGCCCGCCCATCGACGTGCGCACGACGCCCGGATGCACGGCGAGAACCGTAAGGCCCGGCTTCGCGGCCCGGTGGCGGGCGCGAAAGCTCAGGATCAGCGAGTTGAGCGCCGCCTTGCTCGCCCGGTAGAGCTCGGCGCGGCCGTCGTCGTTGGTCGAGACGCTGCCGAGGATCGACGACATGAAGGCCACGGTGGCGGCGGGGGCGACCATGCCGATCAGGCGATCGGCCACGCGGATCGGGCTCACGGCGTTGGTCATGAAGATGCGCTCGATGTCCTCGTCGGGCACATCGACGAGGGCCTGACCGCGGCCGGTCATGATCCCGGCGTTGAGGAACAGGAGATCGAACGAGCGGCCCGCCAGGCGCCCGGCGAGCGCGCTCACCTCACCGGGTCGGGTGATGTCGACGGGCTCGATGCCGAGCCGGCCCGGGTTGGCGGCCGCCATCGCCGCGAGCTCAGGTGCTGCCGACCGGGAGGTGGTCGTCACGCTCCAGCCGCGCTTCAGGTGCTCACCGACGAGGCCGAGACCGAGTCCGCGCGATCCGCCGATGATGAGGGCATGCTTCACGTTCGTCTCCGCTCCGGTTAGCGTCAATCGAAGGCCTTGCGCGGCGACACGTTGCTCGCCGTGCCGGCCATCGAGCCCGCATCGATGGAGAGCACGATGCCCGAGACCCATCGCGACTGCTCGGAGACGAGATAAACGACACCGTTGCCGATGTCCCAGCCGGTGCCTTCCGTCTGCAACAGCGTGTTCTTGCGGCGCGCCTCACGAAGCTCGTCCGGCATGCCGCCGCCGACATTGACCATCGGCGTATAGACGTAGCCCGGGGCGATGCAATTGACGCGAATGCCCTCGGGCCCGTGGTGTGCCGCCATCGAGCGGGTCATCTGAACGACGGCACCCTTGGAGGTGGAATAGAAGAGGCTCGGATTGCCACCGCGAAGGCCGTCGATCGACGCGATATTGACGATGGCGCCGCCGCCCTGCCTGCGCATCTCCGGGATCGAATACTTGGCCATCAGCATCATCGACGTGACGTTGATCCGCATAGCGCTTTCCCAGGCGGCAGGGTCCACCTCGACCGCGTTGCCCATCGGCCCGCCGATGCCGACATTATTGACCAGGGCATCGACCCGCCCCCAGGTGCCGACGATTGCCTGCACCGTCGCTGCGCAGGACGCCTGATCGGCGACGTCGGCGACCACGACCATCGAGGTGCCGCCCTCCTTGTCGATCATGGCCTTGGTCGCCTCGGCCCACTCGCGCGTCGCATCAAGAAGCGCGACCTTGGCGCCCTCGCGCGCGAGCAGGATCGCTGCCGCCCGTCCGTTGCCGATGCCGTCGCCGCGCGAGCCTGCGCCCGTGACGATGGCGACTTTGCCTTCAAGACCCATTTGCGGCATCTGCCGTCTCTCCGCCCGAAACTATCGATCCCGCCAATCCTGTGCATCGGACGACGCGCTCGGCAAGTCGCTGCACCCGTCGAGCCATGTCTGCTTGGCAGCGGAGGGAAGAGAATGGCAGGCTGACCCCTATGGCGGCGGCGGAGGCCGAGGAGAGCAACCATGCCCATGCGGATCTGGCACCAGAGCTTCACGGTGCTCGAGGACTTGCCGGCCTATGCCGAAGCGATGAAGGCCCACGCCGCAAAGGTGCTCAGGCCCGACACGGAGGTCACCTGGCACGGGCAGATCAAGGGCACCTACCCTGCCAACTATCCGGGCGACGATATCGGCTACGGGTATCTCTATGCCATGCACGGCAACCAGTGGATCGCCGCCGGGCGGGCGGCCGAGAAGCAGGGCTTCGACGCCTATGCGATGTGCACGTTGCCAAACCCCATGCTGCGCGAGGCACGCGCCCTGCTCGACATTCCCGTCGTCGGCCTGGGCGAGGCGACATTCCACATGGCGACCTCGTTCGGCCAGCGCTTCGGCATCCTGCTGTTCATCGACCGCATGGTGCCTCTCTACCGCGAGCAGGTCGCCGCCTACGGACTTGCCAGCCGCTGCGCCGGCATCCGGGCCTCCGGCATCGGCTTCCGCGAGGTGCTTGCCGGCTACGCCGATCCGGCACCCGTCATTGCGAAATTCCAGGAGGCCGCGCGCGCCATGATCCGCGACGACGGGGCGGACGTGATCGTGCCGGGCGAGGTGCCGCTGTCGCTGCTGCTCGCGCGCAACGGCATCGTGCGAGTCGACGACGTGCCGGTGATGGATACGCTTGCGGTTGCGCTGAAGACGGCCGAGCTCATGGTCGATCTGGTGCGTGCGACCGGCATTCGGCACAGCCGTCACGGCTTCTTCAACTCCGTACCGAGCACGTCCCGTGTCGACGATGTGCAGCGCTTCTACGGCGTCGACAAGCTGGCGTTCTAGTGCCGCCGCTCCCCCGAGGCGGCGGCAACCACCGGCGGCGCATGCGATTTGCGGCGCACGGCGCCCATGCTAGAGAGCCGACGCAGCAGCAGAACGAGGCAGGGGCCGGCCGACCCATGAAGGACATCATCGAGGAGCTCGAGCGCCGCCGCGACATCGCACGTCTGGGTGGCGGCGAGGCGCGTATCGCGGCGCAGCACAGCAAGGGCAAGCTGACCGCCCGGGAGCGCATCGAGCTGCTGCTCGACGAGGGCTCGTTCGAGGAGTTCGACATGTACGTCGAGCACCGCTCCACCGACTTCGGCATGGAGAAGACCAAGATCCCCGGCGACGGCGTGGTGACCGGCTGGGGCACGATCAACGGCCGCGTGGTCTATCTTTTCGCCAAGGATTTCACGGTGTTCGGCGGCTCCCTATCGGAGACGCATGCCCGCAAGATCATGAAGGTCCAGGACATGGCGCTGCAGAACCGCGCGCCGATCATCGGGCTGTTCGACGCGGGCGGCGCGCGCATCCAGGAGGGTGTCGCGGCGCTGGGCGGCTACGGCGAGGTGTTCCTCAGGAACGTGCTCGCGTCGGGCGTCATCCCGCAAATCTCGGTCATCATGGGGCCGTGCGCGGGCGGCGACGTCTACTCGCCGGCCATGACCGACTTCATCTTCATGGTTCGTGACACGAGCTACATGTTCGTGACCGGCCCGGACGTGGTGAAGACCGTCACCAACGAGACGGTGACGGCGGAGCAACTGGGCGGGGCCTCGATCCACACGACCAAATCGTCGATCGCCGACCGGGGCTACGACAACGATGTCGAGGCGCTGCTGCAGATGCGCCGCCTGATGGATTTCCTGCCGGCCAACAACACCTCGGGCGTGCCCGTGCTGCCGACCCGGGATCCGTTCGACCGGGCGGAGCCCTCGCTCGATACGCTCATTCCGGACAATCCGAACAAGCCCTACGACATCAAGGAGCTCATCCTCAAGGTCGTCGACGAGGGTGATTTCTTCGAGATCCAGGAAGCCTACGCCAAGAATATCGTCGTCGGGTTCGGGCGCATGGAGGGGCGCACGGTCGGCATCGTCGCCAACCAGCCGATGGTGCTGGCGGGGGTGCTCGATTCCGATGCGTCACGCAAAGCCGCACGGTTCGTGCGTTTCTGCGACTGCTTCGAGATTCCGATCGTCACATTCGTCGACGTGCCCGGTTTCCTTCCGGGTACCGCGCAGGAATACGGCGGCCTGATCAAGCATGGCGCCAAGCTGCTCTTTGCCTACTCCGAGGCCACGGTGCCGAAGATCACGCTGATCACCCGCAAAGCCTATGGCGGGGCCTACGACGTGATGAGCTCGAAGCACATTCGCGGCGACCTGAACTATGCCTGGCCGTCGGCCGAGATCGCCGTCATGGGTGCCAAGGGTGCCGTCGAGATTCTCTATCGTGCGGAGCTCGGCGATGCCGACAAGATCAAGTCCCGCATCGACGAGTACCAGAAGCGCTTTGCCAATCCCTTCGTCGCCGCCGAGCGGGGCTACATCGACGAGGTGATCCTGCCTCGCAATACGCGTCGGCGGATCTGCCGTGGCCTTGCCATGCTGCGGAACAAGAAGGCCGAGAACCCGTGGAAGAAGCACGATAATATTCCGCTTTAGCCTGTTATGGAAAATTGTCATGTCATATCGAGTTAGACTCTCGGACGGCGCCTTGGAGAATATCGTTCTTGCGGCTGCCGAGGCGTATTGCCTTGGGGATGGTGATCGACCGCGAAGCATTGAAACGCTTGGATACATGTGGGGCTCATCGCGCAAAGCACGCGACGTGACAGAAATCTATATCGAGCGCGTTAGTGTGAGTATTTCAGCGCAGCGGCATCGAAACTGGGTTCAACCTAACAATGACGCGGCGCGCTTCAAGAATGAGATCGTGCAACGCTGGTCGCCGCACTTGCAGCTGCTTGGAGACTTTCATTCACATCCGTATAAGACTCGTGCCGAGGTGGAGGACCAGAGAGGTTATGAGTTTTCCGATGGGGACTTCGATGCCTTCATGAATGACGATTTCCT
>JBFWQN010000375.1:0-5653 GCA_050249405.1 Hyphomicrobiaceae bacterium
AGAAGAATACTGGCAAACGAGGCCCAAGTGCTGTGTCGCCTGCTGTCCTCGCGGCGACGGCTCTGGCGTTTTGGCGTGCACATGCGAAAACTGACGACGTCACACCTCAAATGGTGCGGGCCACGCTACAGACAATTCACCTCGATGATGCGAACGCCTCTAGATCAATTGGCAACTGCGCTTGGCTCCAAGACAAGGGCGGTCGCATCGTTCCGCATCCTGCCAAGAAGAGTTCAGGTCGTAACTTGTTGAAAGCGTATTGCACAGGGGAGCCGCCAACTGACGCGGCATAAGTGGTAAATGCTCACTGAGAGCGAATTGGTGATCCAGGCTAGGACGCTGGCCAAGGAAGGGCAGCGGCTTCCAGTCTTGTTGCTTTTGGCGCACGTCGAACAGCCTGCGAAGACAAGAACGATAACCGAGAGAGCAGCTGAGATTGGCTTCCGACAAATGAAGGATTGGAACGTCAGTGCAGTGCTGGCATCGGCTGACAGCGCCAACTTGGTGACAAAGCGGGCGGACGGTTGGCTGCTCTTAGAGCCGGGGATCGAAGTTCTAAAGAAGTGCGGCATTGATCTCGCCCTAAAGCGGCAAATCAGACCGTCTGACAGTGTGGTGCCACGCGAGCTTGTGGCCAAGACTCGGGGTTATATCGAGAAGGTAGTGGCGCAGATCAACGGCAGCTACGACCATCAACTTTACGATTGTTGCGCCGTCATGTGTCGGAGACTCATCGAAACCCTCATTATTGAGGTGTACGAGGCGGACGGTCGTGCAAGCGAAATCAAAGGTTCGGACGGCCATTTTCACATGCTCAATGGCCTGTTACGTGTGCTGCTAAACGATGCCCAGATCAACCTGGGCCGCAACTCGCGCCGTGGATTAACAGAGCTGAAGGAGCTTGGAGACAAGTCTGCTCACAGCCGGATGTTCAACGCGCGACAGTCCGATATCGACCACCTTAAGGCAGACTTGCGTACTGCTGTAGAAGAGCTCCTCCACCGTGCCAGATTCGTCTAGAGGAGGGCACGTCGCAAACTACAACGAAGAAGCGATGCTCCAACCAACAAATTTGGTCGGAACGCTCGTCTCGTCACCGACTGCCAGAAGTCAATTTGCGCTTCTGGCATGACGCAATGTTGTGTAACACACCATTTGGTACCAGTCGTACGGTCGGTAGTGGCCCTCCTCGTCGGCTCCCCGACGGTCGGTCCTTGGAGTATCTTGCCCTTTCGCCCCACTGCCGTCTCCGCCCGCCCCACCTCCCCCACACCCGCGCACCGACATGCTGGCCAAGGGGCGAAACTCGCCATAGGTAGGCTCCGCCGCGAGGGTGTGTCAGGTCCTCGCCTGCCTGCCGCGAGGAAGCCGATGGCCGCTCAGCCGCCGAATGTCGTCGTCGATTTCGACGGGCTCGATCTCGAGCTCTACTTCGTGACCGAGGTGCTGAAGCTCGGCTCGCTGCACTACGGGCTGTTCCCGCCGGATGCGCCGCGGCCGGTCACCATCGATGCCATCCGCGCGGCGCAGGCGCGCTATACGGAGCGGCTGCTCTCGCACGTGCCCTCGGGCGTGCGCACCGTGCTCGACGTCGGCGCCGGCATCGGCGACAACGCGCGGGCGTTCGCGGCGAAGGGCTATCAGGTGACGGCCATCTCGCCCGACAAGAACCACCAGCGCTATTTCGAGGCCGACCGGCATCCGGGCATCACGTTCCACCGGTCGAAATACGAGGATCTGAGCCTCGACCAGCGCTTCGACCTGCTGCTGTTCAGCGAATCGCTCAACTATTTCGACCGAGAGACGGGGCTCCGCCAGAGCCGCCGCTTCGTGGCGCCGGGCGGTGCGATGCTGGTCGCGGCCATGTTCCACCAGGACGGCTGGGCGCCTTATCCGGACGACTTCAAGTTGGAGAGCCTGCCGTTCGTCGCCATGGCGCGGGCGCACGGCTTCGAGCTGGAGCTGGCCGAGGACATCACCGAGGCGACCTCACCCACCATGGAGGCCGTGCACTACGGGCTCAGCCAGCAGCTGAAGCCGCTGATCGTCATGGGCGAGCATTTCCTGAAAGCCTCCTCGCCGTGGAAGGCGTGGGCCATCCAGCTGGCGTTCGGCAAGCAGATCCGCGAGCTCGAGAAGCTGCTCGCCTACTACGAGCACCGGACGCATCCCGACACGTTCCGCAAGGTTTTCCGCTACGCCATCCTGCGACTGAGGGATACCGCACGGACCGCTTGATGCCCGTGCCGCGTTGACAGACGCCCGGCGATGCCCGAGCGGTGGCCCATGACCGTGCCGCCAGAATCGGAGGCGGTCGTGCCGATCACACCGTCGGCCGATGCGCGCTGGGCCGCTGCCGAGGTTGCTTCCCGGCGACCGTTGCAGGCGGCTGCGGCAGCGGCACTGGCCCTGCATCTCCTTGCCGGGGCGGCATTGATGGGCGGGCTCGATGGCCTGCTGGCCGCCATGGGGTTGCCTACGCTGGCGCAGCCAAAGCCGATCGGAGACGAGCGCGGTCATCTCGACGGCGTGGCGGCCGAGATCGTCGACGCGGCCGAGCTGAAGCAGCGCTACATCGCCTTCGAGGCCGGCAAGGCGGAAGCCGAGGCGGAGGCTCGGCGCCCTCCGGCGCAGGCCGAGGCGCCACAAGCGGCTGCGCCCGAGGAAAAGGTGGAGGACGCCAAGCCCGAGCCTGCGCCCGAGGCGTCGAAACCCGAGCCCGCGCCGTTGGCGGCACCGCTCAAATCGACGACGCAAGCCGACAAGCCCAAGGAGAAGCCGGCCGAGAAGGCGGCCGAGAAGCCTGCGGAAAAGCCGCCGGAGAAACGCGTCGCCGAGACGGTGATGAGCGACGCCGAGATGCGCCAGCTCGTCGAGCAGACGGTGGAGGACATCCAGTCCTCGCTGGTGTCGGTCTCGACGCCGGGCGCGGCGCGGCTGGGCGAGGCGAGCCCGTTCGTGCGTGCCGTGATCCGAACGCTCAAGGCCAACATGCCGCGCTCGCAGGGCCTGAAAGGAAACGTGCTCGTGCAGCTGGCGATCGGCGACGACGGCCGCATCGCGGCCATCAGGGTGGTGCGCAGCAGCGGCCGGCCCGAGCTCGACCGGCTGGTGGTCGAGCGCGTCGCGCGGACACAGCTCACGCCGCCGCCAGCCACGGCGACCCCGCGCGAGCGGGTGTTCCAGATCACCTACTCCTACAACTGAGCCACAGGGTCAGCGGCTCGCTCCACCGGCCTCCGTGCGACCGACGTGGGCGGCGAGCCGGGCGCCGCATTCGCCGCCGTGCGAGAAGGGGAGGCCGTGGCGCGTGCCGGGGATCATCGCCAGGTCGGCGTGTGGCACGCGCTCAGCGAGCTCGACCCCCATGCGGGCCGTCACGAACGGGCTGCGGTCCGGCATGAGCACGAGCAGCGGCGCTTTCAGGCGGCCGAGCTCGGGTCCGAGGTCGGTTCCCGCGAGCAGCTCACCGAGGCCCGCCGTCACGTGCGCGGGTGAGCGGTCCTGAACCGCGCGGAACCAGGCGGCGCGGGCGTCGTCCAACGCGCCGGGCACGAAGCGCTTCGGCATCATGTCGCCGCTCCAGGCCGGCATGCCGCGGCGCGCGAAGTCCTCGCGCCAGCCGGGCACCTCGGCGATGCCGGAGCCCTTGAAGGCGGCGTTCGAGACGGTGACCGAGGCGACGCGCGCGGGATGGCGGATGGCAGCGGCCAGCGCCACCGTACCGCCGAACGACTCGCCGACCAGATGCACCGGACCCGGACCGGCCAGATCGACCATCTCCATCAGGTCGGCGAGCGATGCCTCGAGCGTCCAGCGATGATCGAGCGGCGGCACATCCGAGGCGCCGTAGCCGCGCGTGTCGAAGCGCACGATCTTGTGGCCCGTGACGACGGCCGGCAGCCAGTCGGTCCACACATGCCGGTCGGTGCCGATGCCGTGATGGAAGACGATGGGGCGGCCCTTGCTCCAGGGCGGCACGATATCGATGACGTCGTAGGCGAGGCCGGAGGCGGTGCGGGCGGGTGCGGGCATGAGGCGGCTTTCGTGCTGACGGTGCGGTGGCTTCCGGAGGTCCGGATGTGGGCTCGAGTGGTACTTTGGCATGATGCGGTCCGGCCGGCGAGTGTGGGGCGTGTGGCCGCAAAACCTCGCACGGCGCGTCTCGCCACGGCTGGCGGCTTCGCGCATTGACTCCCATCTTCCTGCCTTGCTTGATGGCTCGGTGTCGGTCTCGGCAGCCCAACTGGGCTGTGAGTGAAAAGGGAACGCGGTGCGGGTGGCGGTGCTTTCGGGCGCTGCTGCCTCACGCCGCGGCTGCCCCCGCAACTGTAGACGGCGAGCCTCTGACCATCATGCCACTGAAGGTGCCGACGGCACCTTCGGGAAGGCCGGTCGGAAGCGTCTGAGCCGTGAGCCAGGAGACCTGCCGGCACAAGTCGCCCATCTTCCGTGCGGGGCGCGCGGAGGAGCGGAGGACCGTCGTGGCGACTGTGTGCAGCGAGGGAGCAGTCGCGTGACCGGCATCGCTATTCCGGGGCGTTTTTCGAGCTAGTGCCCGGCAGGGGTCGAGGTGTCCGGCATGGATTCGCCGGAAGCCGTGACCACGGTGCAACCACAGCGGCTCTCCCGCAGGCAGGCGGGAAGTCCGATGCGACGTGTCGTTATCGAATTCGATCATTCAGCAGGCTCGGCCGGTGAGGCCGGGAGAGGCAGTGGCGCGCTCGCGGGGCGCGCACAGGCATTGGAGCTTGCCGTCGCGGCGTTGCCGCGGCAGGGCAAGCGGCGGCTCCGGCAGACCGCGGGCTACATCGCGGGGGCCATCGTTGCTGCGCTCGCCGGTGGGCCGGCAGGCGCGCAGACGGTGCTGCCGGGCATCGTGGTCGAAGGGGCGACGCTCGCCAAACCACGGGCCCAGCCGACGCCGCGGCCGGCGACGGCCGCCTCCACACCAGCAGCGGCCGGCGAGCCGGATACAGCGCCGTCGGTGGCGACAGAGGTGCCGATTGCCGCGGCCGCTGCAGCCGCGGGCAACGCCGATCTGCGCGGGTTTGCGGCCGAGAGCATCGGCACGTCGGTATCCGTGGTGACGGGGGCCGAGCTCGCGGACCAGCAGGTGCGGCACGCGGGTGATGCACTGCGCAGCCTGCCGGGCGTCGCGGTCAGCCGCTCGGGCAGCGTCGCCTCGCAGACGCAGGTGCGCATCCGAGGTGCCGAAGGCAACCACACGCTGGTGCTGATCGACGGCATCGTCGCCAACCAGCCCGGGACGGGCGAATTCGATTTCTCGAACCTGCCGGCCGACCAGATCGAGCGCATCGAGGTGATCCGGGGCGCGCAGTCGAGCCTCTATGGCTCGGGCGCCATCGGCGGCGTGGTGAACGTGGTGACCAAGGGCGGGCGCGGGCCGCTCACGACGTCGGTGTGGTCCGAGATGGGCTCGTTCAAGACCGTCGAGAGCGGCGCGTCGGTGTCCGGCGGCAGCGACCGGGCGCACGGGCTCCTGTCGTACAGCGTGCGCAATTCCAACGGCTTCAATATCTCGGCAGACGGGCACGAGACGGATGCCAGCGCGCGGCGCAGCCTCATCCTGAAGGGTGGCGTCTCGCCGACGGAGAATTTCTCGGTGGATGTGGTGGCGCGCAACGTCGAC
>JBFWQN010000376.1:0-5625 GCA_050249405.1 Hyphomicrobiaceae bacterium
GAGGTGGACGAGGAGCGCTCGCGGCTGAAGGTGGCCGTGATGATCTTTGGCCGGCCGACACGGGTCGACCTCGAGTTCGGCCAGGTCGAGAAGGTCGCGGGCTGAGATTCCTACTAGTTTCCCGGCACCGGTGGGTGGCGGGTGAGTGGCCAAGTCCACGAAGGTGGATATGGCCGATGCGGGAGGGCTGCCAGCCCGTGGACCGCTAACCCTGGGGAGGGGCTCCTCCCCGCCAACCGAGCCACCAAGGTGGCCAGGGGAAAAAGATGGCGAAGAAGATCGACGGCTATATCAACTTGCAGGTGCCGGCCGGTGCCGCCAATCCGGCGCCACCGATTGGTCCCGCGCTCGGACAGCGCGGCGTCAACATCATGGAATTCTGCAAGTCCTTCAATGCAAAGACGAAGGACATGGAGCAGGGCACGCCCATCCCCGTGAAGATCACGGTGTTCTCGGACAGGTCGTTCACGTTCGAGATGCGCATGCCGCCGGCGACGTTCCTGATCAAGAAGGCGGCGGGCTTGAAGCCGACGGGCAAGGGTGGCTCGGGCTCCAAGGAGCCGGGCCGCATCGTGGCCGGTCAAGTGACGATGGCGCAGCTTCGCGAGATCGCCGAGAAGAAGCTCAAGGACATGAACACGAGCGACCTCGAGGCCGCGGCGCGCACGCTGGCGGGCTCGGCCCGCTCGATGGGTCTCAGGGTGGTGGAGTAACGATCATGGCCATTGCTCCCGAGAAAATCTCCGCGACCCGCCTCGCTGGCGGCAAGCGCCTGTTCGCCCTCAAGGAAACTGTCGATCGCACAAAGGCGTATGCGATCGAGGAGGCCGTGAAGCTGATCAAGTCGACGGCCAAGGCCAAGTTCGACGAGACCGTCGAGGTCGCCATGAACCTCGGTGTCGACCCCAAGCATGCCGATCAGATGGTGCGCGGCGTGTGCCTGTTGCCCAACGGCTCCGGCCGGACGCAGCGGGTTGCGGTCTTCGCGCGTGGCGCGAAGGCCGACGAGGCGAGGGCCGCCGGGGCCGACGTCGTGGGCGCCGAGGACCTGGTCGAGCAGGTGCAGAAGGGTGTGATCAATTTCGACCGCTGCATCGCGACGCCTGACCTCATGGGTCTCGTTGGCCGGCTCGGCAAGGTGCTCGGCCCGCGTGGCCTGATGCCGAACCCGCGTGTCGGCACGGTTACGATGGACGTAACGGCAGCAGTGCAGGGCGCCAAGGGTGGTGCGGTCGAGTTCCGCGTCGAGAAGTCGGGCATCATTCATGCCGGCGTCGGCAAGGCGAGCTTCGCGGATCAGGCTCTGGTCGAGAACATCCGCGCTTTCGTCGATGCCGTGGTGAGGGCGAAGCCGGCTGGCTCGAAGGGCACCTATGTGAAGAAGATTTCACTGACGTCGACGCAGGGGCCCGGCCTCAAGGTCGACCATTCGACACTCGGCGGCCAAGTGTCCGTCATCTAGCCGGCGGGTCTGCCAGCAGCGCTCGTCGCCGCCGGCAGGCCGCGTAACTGAATCCGGACCGCGAGGTCCGGTGCCTGGGGGGCCGGCTTCGCCGTCTCCCCGTTACCTGTCCGAGACTGCAGGTGCCACCCCTCGGGAGTGGCTTGAACCGGAAGGGCCTGCAGGAGACGGGGGAATGGATCGAGCCAGGGAGGCGGCGCCGCCGCAGCCCATGGAGCGGTTTCTGCCTCTTCGGGTCGCACTGCGCCGGAGATCCTCGATCGGGGATCCGAGGCTCGGGCGGACAGGATCGAGCGGCGGCGTCGGGCAAAGTCCTTGGCGCAGCACGGTGCAACCGGGAGGCACCCCGCGAGGGGGCCGCGATAGAAGGAGTGGGAACGAGTGGACAGAGCCGCGAAACGTGAGCTCGTCGCCACGCTCCACGACATGCTCAAGAGCACGGGCGTGATCGTGGTTGCTCGCAACAACGGTCTGGTGGCTGCACAATCGGCCGAGTTCCGCAGGCGCGTCAAAGCGGCCGGCGGTACGGTCAAGGTGGCCAAGAACAAGCTCGCCGCATTGGCGCTGGACGGCACAGACGCCGCCGGCATCAAGGATCTTCTGAAGGGGCCGACTATCCTGGCCTACTCCTCGGATCCGGTCGCGGCGGCGAAGACGGCCATCACATACGCCAAGGAGAACGACAAGCTCGTCATCCTCGGCGGCGCGATGGGCAAGACCGTGCTCGATGCGAACGGCGTGAAGGCGCTGGCCGAGCTGCCCTCGATCGAGGAGCTCAGGGCCAAGCTGCTGGGTCTCGTCCAGGCCCCTGCGGCAAAGCTGTTGCGCACCCTCAACGAGCCCGGGTCGGCAATCGCCCGACTGGTCAAGGCTCGGATCGACAAGGAGGGCGGCGGGGAGCAGGCGGCGTAAGCCAGCAGCATCCGCAGCCCAGTCTCAAACGAGAGCGCTTGGCGCTCCAATCCAGGTGAAGTGAAATGGCAGACCTTTCCAAGATTGCCGACGAACTGTCGCAACTGACGATCATCGAGGCGGCCGAGCTCATCAAGGTGCTCGAGGAGAAGTGGGGCGTGTCCGCCGCGGCCGCCGCCGTGGCCGTGGCTGCGCCGGGTGCCGCCGCCGCCGCCGCGGCGCCGGTCGAGGAGCAGACCGAGTTCACGGTCATCCTGGTCGCCGCCGGCGACAAGAAGATCAACGTCATCAAAGAGGTTCGGGCCATCACCGGTCTCGGCCTCAAGGAGGCGAAGGATCTCGTCGAGGCCGGTGGCAAGGCCGTGAAGGAAGGCATCTCGAAGGACGACGCTGCGAAGTTCAAGAAGCAGCTCGAGGACGCCGGCGCGAAGGTCGAGGTGAAGTAAGGCAGTCAATTTGCGGCGGCAGGGCTGGCGATCAGAGGATGATCCCTCGGTCAACAGCCCTGCCGCCGACAGACGGCTTTCCAGGTGTCTCGCGGAGACGTCCGGCAAGCCGTTGACGAAGCGGCGCAGCGACGAATCAGGAGGCAGGACGGCAAACGGCAAGGCTCGGGGCGGACCACGCGTAGTGGCTGCCTGTTGCCAATGTCCGTTGCCTACTGCCCGCTCAGGAAGGAGTGGACATGGCTCACACGTTCACCGGCAGGACTCGCATCCGCAGGAAGTTCGGCACGCTCGGCGAGGTCGCAGAGATGCCGAACCTGATCGAGGTGCAGAAGAGCTCGTACGACGACTTCCTCATGGTCAAGGAGCCGCCGGGCGGCCGTGGCGATCATGGTCTGCAAGCGGTGTTCAGGTCGGTGTTCCCGATCTCGGATTTCTCGGGCAAGTCGACGCTCGAGTTCGTTCGCTACGAGTTCGAGCCGCCCAAGTTCGACGTGGACGAGTGCCAGCAGCGCGACATGACTTTCGCGGCGCCGCTCAAGGTGAAGCTGCGCCTGATCGTGTTCGATGTGAACGAGGAGACGGGCTCCAAGTCGATCAAGGACGTCAAGGAGCAGGACGTCTACATGGGCGACATGCCGTTCATGACGTCGAACGGCACGTTCGTCATCAACGGCACCGAGCGCGTGATCGTCTCGCAGATGCACCGCTCGCCGGGCGTCTTCTTCGATCACGACCGGGGGCGCACACACGCGTCGGGCAAGCTCCTGTTCGCGGCTCGGATCATTCCCTACCGTGGGTCGTGGCTCGACTTCGAGTTCGACGCCAAGGACAACGTCTACGTACGCATCGACCGGAAGCGCAAGCTGCCGGTGACGACGCTCCTCTATGCGCTCGGCCTCGACGACGAGGCGATCCTGTCGACGTTCTATGGCTCGATCCCCATCGAGCGGGCGAAGACCGGCTGGACGATGCCGTTCCGCGCCGAGAAGATGCGCGGCGCCACGCCCGCGACCGATATCGTCGATGCCCGGTCCGGAGAGGTCGTGGCCAAGGCCGGCGAGAAAGTCTCGGCGCGGCGGGCGCGCGAGCTCGGCGAGTCGGGCCTGACGCAGATCCTGGTCGGCACCGAGGAGCTGGCCGGGAGGTACTTGGCCGAGGACATCGTCAATCTCGACGACGGCCGCATCTACGGCGAGGCCGGCGACGAGCTGGACGCCAAGCTGATCGCCGTGCTCGAGGAGGCGGGGGTCACGTCCTTCCCGGTGCTCGACATCGATCACGTGACGGTCGGCGGCTACATCCGCAACACGCTGGCGATCGACAAGAACTCGAACCGCGAGGAGGCGCTGCTCGACATCTATCGGGTGATGCGCCCCGGCGAGCCACCGACGCTCGATGCCGGCGAGGCTCTGTTCCACGGGCTGCTGTTCGATCCCGAGCGCTACGACCTGTCGGCCGTCGGCCGCGTCAAGATGAACATGCGCCTCGACCTGAAGTGCGAGGATACCGTGCGCGTGCTGCGCAAGGAGGACATCCTCGCGGTGGTCAAGACGCTGGTCGACCTCAGGGACGGCAAGGGCGAGATCGACGATATCGACCATCTCGGCAACCGGCGCGTGCGCTCGGTCGGCGAGCTGATGGAGAACCAGTACCGGATCGGCCTGTTGCGCATGGAGCGGGCGATCAAGGAGCGGATGTCGTCGGTCGATATCGACACCGTCATGCCGCAGGACCTGATCAACGCCAAGCCGGCGGCGGCGGCAGTGCGCGAGTTCTTCGGCTCGTCGCAGCTCAGCCAGTTCATGGACCAGACCAATCCGCTGTCCGAGATCACGCACAAGCGGCGGCTCTCGGCGCTCGGGCCAGGTGGCCTCACGCGCGAGCGCGCCGGCTTCGAGGTGCGCGACGTGCACCCGACGCACTACGGCCGCATCTGCCCGATCGAGACGCCGGAAGGCCCCAACATCGGCCTCATCAACTCGCTCGCGACGTTCGCGCGCGTGAACAAGTACGGCTTCATCGAGAGCCCGTACCGGCGCGTGCGCGACGGCCGCTTGTCGGACGAGGTGCACTACCTGTCGGCCATGGAGGAGATGCGCCACCACGTCGCCCAGGCCAATGCCGGAATCGACGACACGGGCCGGCTGACCGAGGATCTCGTCACGGTCCGCTTCCAGGGCGACGTGATGCTGGTGCCGGTGGATCGGGTCGACTACATCGACGTGTCGCCGAAGCAGCTCGTGTCGGTAGCCGCGGCGCTCATTCCGTTCCTCGAGAACGACGACGCCAACCGCGCGCTGATGGGCTCCAACATGCAGCGGCAGGCGGTGCCCCTCATCAAAGCCGAGGCGCCGCTGGTCGGCACCGGCATGGAGGAGGTGGTGGCGCGCGATTCCGGTGCGGCCATCGCGGCGCGGCGGACGGGAATCGTCGATCAGGTGGATGCAACCCGTATCGTCGTCCGGGCGACGGAGGAGCAGGATCCCTCGAAGCCTGGCGTCGACATCTATCGGCTGCGCAAGTTCCAGAGGTCGAACCAGAACACCTGCATCAACCAGCGGCCGCTGGTGAACGTGGGCGACAGCGTGCGCGCCGGCGAGATCATCGCCGACGGGCCGTCGACGGATCTCGGCGATCTGGCGCTCGGCAAGAACGTGCTGGTCGCGTTCATGCCGTGGATGGGCTACAATTTCGAGGACTCGATCCTGCTCTCCGAGCGGGTCGTCTCCGAGGATATCTTCACCTCGATCCATATCGAGGAGATCGAGGTGATGGCCCGGGACACCAAGCACGGACCGGAGG
>JBFWQN010000377.1:0-5623 GCA_050249405.1 Hyphomicrobiaceae bacterium
TCGCCGGTTCTCGCGCCGACGTCCACGCCAGATCAGCGATAACCGCCCTTTCGTGAAGGCGGCATCACTTCAACGCTCCGCAGCCACTCACCCTCCCCCAATCCCCCCGCCCGCCCTCAGCCTCGCCAGCCTGTCCGCATTGTAGCCGAGCAGCTCGCGCAGGATCTCGTCGGTGTGCTGGCCGGGGGTGGGGACCGGGCCGATGCGGCCTGGCGTAGCCGACATCTTCACGGCGACGCCCGGCACGTGGATCTCGCCTGCCAGCGCGTCCGGCTGCTTGACCAGCATCTCGCGCTCCCAGGTGTGCGCGTCGGCCGCCACCTCGGGGATAGAGCGCACCGGCGCCACGGGAATGCCGGCGGCGAGCAGGGTGTCCACGATCTCCTTGACCGGCCGCTCGGCAGCCCACGCCTCGATGGCGCGGCGGCGGACATCGGTTCGCTCCGCAGACGAGGCGATCGGCCCGGCCTCGCCCCCGGCCGACGAGCCGGTGACGATTTTCATCAGCGTGCCCGCCATCTCGTGGCCGATGGCCGCGATCACGACCCAGCCGTCCTTGGCGCGGTAGGGCGGACGGCCGCCCTCGCCGCCCTCGTCGCCGGTGCCGAGGTACATGATGCTCGGAATCTCGACCATGGTGAGCGCCGAATCGAGCAGGCAGCAGTCGACGAGCTGGCCCTCGCCGGTGCGGTCGCGGTGGCGCAGCGCGGCGAGCGCGCCGATGGTGGCGTGCAGCGCCGTGGTGCGATCGACCAGCGAGAACGCCGTGCCGACCGGCTGCCCGACGGGCTTGCCGGTGAGCGCCATCAGCCCGCTCATGGCCTGCCCCAGCGGATCGAAGGCGGGCCGCTCGCGGTAGGGGCCGTACTGCCCGAAACCCGAGACGGAGACGAGAATGATGTCGCGCTTGATGGCCTTGAGCGCGTCGTAGCCGAAGCCCATCGCCTCCATGGTGCCCGGCCGGAAGTTCTCGAGCACGATATCCGACTTGGCGACCAGCTCGCGCAGGATGGCCTTGCCCTCGGCCGAGCGCGTATCGAGGCAGATCGACTTCTTGCCGCGATTGTAGACCGTGAAATAGACGCTCTGGCCGCGCACGATCGGCGGGTTCTTGCGCGTCTCCTCGCCGCCGATGCGCTCGACCTTGATCACCTCGGCGCCGAGATCCGACATCATCATGCCGCCGCGCGGGCCGGCCTGGAAGCGGGCGAGCTCCAGCACGCGCACGCCGTCGAGACTGAGTTTCATGCAAAGGCTCCCGGTGGTGATCGCGGGCAGGCTAGCGCAACGCCGCGAGCACGCAAGCCGAAGCAGCTACGGTGACGGCGCGGCCGGGATCACGCGCTGCCGATCCATTGGCCCGGATGGGGAACTCTGCTTAAGTGCACCGAAGACCGGCGCACTCCGCGACGCTCGGAATGCGCGCCGACGCCCGTCGAGAGAGGAGACGCCGATGTCCGACATGAAGCTCGCCGTGATGGGCGCCGCAGGCAAAATGGGTCGCGAGCTCGTGCGCACCATCCACGCCATGGAGGGTTGCGTGGTGGCGGGCGCTGTCGAGGCGGCGGGCTCTGCGTACATCGGCCAGGATGCCGGCACGCTCGCGGGTGTCGGCGAGCTGGGTGTGCTGGTGTCCGGCGATGCCCTCGATGTCATCGCCAAGGTCGATGGCGTTCTCGATTTCACGGTGCCGGCGGCCAGCGTCGAGATCGCGGGCCTTTCGGCCAATGCGCGCATCGTGCACGTCATGGGCACCACGGGCCATACCGAGGAGCAGCTGGCAGCCGTCAGGGCGGCGGCCCGGCACGCGACCATCATCAAGGCCGGCAACATGAGCCTGGGCGTCAACCTGCTGGTTGCCGTGACGAAAAAGGTTGCAGAAGCCCTGGATGCCGACTTCGACATCGAGGTGCTCGAGATGCATCACAGGCACAAGATCGATGCACCTTCGGGTACCGCGCTGATGCTCGGGCAGGCTGCGGCCGAGGGGCGACACATCCCACTCAAGGGCAACAGCGTGATGAGCCGCGAGGGGCACACAGGTGCCCGAAAGCGTGGCGACATAGGCTTTGCCACGCTGCGCGGCGGCAATGTCGTTGGCGAGCACTCGGTGCTATTCGCCGCCGACGGCGAGCGTATCGTTCTCTCGCACATCGCGACCGACCGGGGCATTTTCGCCCGCGGCGCGGTGAAGGCTGCGATGTGGGGCCGTGGCAAGGGGCCTGGTCTGTTCTCGATGGCCGACGTCCTCGGCATGTGACCACGGTCGCGGCGCCGACTGCACTGGCGCCACGACCGCCGCCCGCGCTACTTGGCCGCCAGCGGCTCCTCCTCGGTGAGCTCCCGCAGGGCTACGTCGATCTCGCCGAGCAAGCGGCCCAGGCGCTCCGATATGCCGTGCGTCCGCATACCTTCGCCGGTGGCCGTCATCTCGTGCAGCACGTCGCGGCGCCAGCGCTCGAGCGCGCCGATCTTCTCGCCGCGCGTCAACATCACCTCGGCCACGATGTCGGCCGGCTTGGCGAAAGTCTCTCCGGGATGGAGCTTCGCCGACGACCTGGACAGGCGCGCAATCTCAGCCATGGCTCACGTCCTCGAGTTGAACCGCAAAGCACAACGCGACCACGTGACAGCCGGTTCCCCGGAACGGCCGTCGAGCGCGGCAGCAAGTCCGGGCAACGCACGCCGATACTTGGCCCTGCGCCCTGCCCAGCTACTCACCCGCTACGAGACCTCCCATACATTCAAATGGTTGCCTCTGCTTCGTGTCGACATTGGGGCACCCGGCGCCGTTCGGTCGCGGGCAATGACGATCGAACGGCCCGATTGACCCTGAAGGGCGCCGCATGGCAGCGTCTCGCGCTCTCGCGCCGGCGGTCCCCATGCATATCGACCAGAAATCGGTTCTGCTGATCGGCGCCTCGATCATCGTGCTCATTCCATTCGTGACGTGGTGGGTGCTCGGCCTGAAGCGCATCTTCCCGCTGGCGGTCCTCCAGATATTCACCGGCATCGTGCTCGGGCCGACGCTGCTCGGGCAGGTGGCTCCTGGCATCGAGGAAATTCTGTTCACGGGCCAGTCGCTCGAGGGCATCAAGGCACTGGCCGCCATCTCGATCTGCCTCTTCGCGTTCCTCGCCGGCACGGAGGCCGACCGCGACATCATCGTCGGCGCCGGCCGTGCCGTGATCGCCATCGGGCTCGGCGGCCTGATCCTGACGTGGGCGATCGGCATCGGCGCAGGTCTGTGGCTCAGCGGGCGGGTGCCGGAAGCCATGGGCCAAAGCCGGGCACCCGCCATTTTCGCCGTCGCCTTCGGGCTCTGCAATGCCGTGCCCGCGCTGCCGGTCCTCGCCGCGATCCTGAACGAGATGGGACTGCGGGGCCGCGTCGGCGCCATCGCGCTCGCCTCATCCGCCATCGGCGATGCCATCCTGTGGAGCACGATTGCCGTGATCCTGCCGCTTGCGGCGGGGGCGGGCGGCCTCGCGGCCAAGCTCGCCTGGGCGATCGGCGGCGGCCTGTCGGTGATCGCGATCTGCCTGGGCGCGGTCAATCCGATGCTCCGTCACGCCATCCGTACGGCGGCGCCCGAGCGGATGCAGATGATCGTCGTCGGGCTCGCCATTTTCACGTGCGCGGCGATCACCCAGTCGACCGGGCTTCACGGCGTCCTCGGGGCGTTCATCGTCGGCGCGCTGCTGCCCGACGAGGTCCGCCACAACGCCGCAGCCAAGCTCGACATGCCGACCTCGCTGCTGCTGCTGCCGTTCTTCTTCCTGGACACGGGGCTGCAAACGCAGATCTCGTTCGCCGATCCGCGCATCTGGACCATCTTCGCCGTCGCGATCGCCGTTTGCGTGCTTGGCAAGGTGGCCGCCACTGTGCTGATGGCCGTCCTGGCCGGCGAGACTTTGGCTCTCGGGCTTCTCGCCGGCGTGCTGCTGCAGACGAAAGGCTTGATGGAGCTGGTGGTCGTGACCGTGTTCCGCGACGCCGGGATCGTCAGCGGCCCGACCTACTCGGCGCTCGTTCTCGTGGCCCTGGCCTCGACAGCGCTCACCATGCCGCTCGCCAGGCTGTGCCTCGCGATGCGCAAAGGACCGGCGGACGCCCTCTGAGCCGGCGGACGAGCCGGTCAGCGGCCGCGGCGACGCCGGCTCCGGTCTTGCGCCTGCCCGCTAACTTACCGATATAGAAAGCTTCGTGACTTTCGAGGCGGGCAGTCTAGTATAGGAGTCGACTGCGCTTTCGCCCGTGGAGTCGCATGCAGAACTGGATCGCAATCATCCTGATCGGGCTGGCGAGCCTGCTCATCGCGCTCGTCGCGGTGCTATGGCGTCCCCAATCGGTGACTGGGCGAGCTGGCACCGGCGTGGCCGAGGACACGCCACAGTCACGCGGCAACCAGCAATCGCTTCCTGCCGACGCGCCGGAGCCCGGTGCGGTGCCCAACACGCGTATTTCGCCGCATCCCGAGGACGAGATCGTGGCGATCCTCGAGTTCGGCGGCTCTCTGGGGAAGGTGGCGATCCGGCGGGGCGAGACCGTGATTGGACGCCACAGCAGCGACGACATACGCGTTCCAGACGTGCGCGTGAGCCGGCACCATGCCCGGCTGGTCGCCCGCAGTGACGGCCGCTTCGAGATTCACAACCTGACGGCGGTGCGCTCGGAGCCGAACCCAATGCTCGTCAACGGCGTCCACCGCGAGCATTGCGCCGTGACCGACGGCGACGTCATCACGCTCGGAGGCGTGAGCTTCAATTTCCGGCAGACGGCGAGCTGAAACAGCGCACGCCGCAGGAGCAAGAAGAAATGGCCGACCGCGAGCAGACCCGAACGATCAACATTCCCGGCCCCGACGAGCCACGGCGCGGCGCCAACCTCGACAACGTGCCGACCCAGGTGCTGGCCGACGTCTCGAACATGAAGGTTGGCCTCCTGAAAGTCGTGGATGGCCCCGGCAAGGGCCAGACCCGCCCCGTCTACACCGGCACCAACCAGGTCGGCCGCAGCGCCGACAATCGCATCCCGCTCGATTTCGGCGACAACACCATCTCGCGCCAGCAGCACGCCATCATCAGCTACGACGGGGCGCGCCAGGAATTCCGCATCTATGATGGCGGCAAGCAGAACCCGGTCTCCGTCAACGGCGAGCGCCTCTCGGGCGACCGCCCCCTCAACGACGGCGATACGATCAAGATCGGACTTACCACGCTCCGCTTCGCACTTATGTAAGTCCTGTCGCGACCGCTCACGCCGCCCGAGCAGGCGGCGTTTGGAGGTGCCGGCCGGAAAACAAGGAGTGCCATGACCAATTTTTCCCCTCGCGAGATCGTCTCCGAGCTCGACCGGTTCATCGTCGGCCAGGCGGCCGCGAAGCGCGCCGTCGCCATCGCACTTCGGAACCGGTGGCGGCGCCAGCAGCTGACGGGCGACCTGCGCGAGGAGGTGCTGCCGAAGAACATCCTGATGATCGGCCCCACCGGCTGCGGAAAGACCGAGATCTCGCGACGCCTGGCCAAGCTCGCCGGCGCTCCTTTCCTGAAGGTCGAGGCCACGAAATTCACCGAGGTCGGCTACGTCGGGCGCGACGTCGACTCGATCGTTCGCGACCTCG
>JBFWQN010000378.1:0-5619 GCA_050249405.1 Hyphomicrobiaceae bacterium
TTGGCGACCCGCGCGCCGACGATCTCGGCGACCGCTACGTGTGGAAGCCGATTTACTCTCGCTATGGCGCAATTGTTGTGATCGTGCTGCCTCGGTCTGCCCGGCCGGGTGCGAGCCCGGCCTCGACTCCGGGCCCCTACGGCGCGGAAGGACACATCGTGCAGGCCTGGCACCCCCTGCCGGGCTACCGGGGACGGCGGCCGGTCTGCGGCGTGTGGCTCGTGGCCGGCGAGCCTGCCGGCCTCGGCATCCGCGAGGGCGATGCCGAGGTCACCACCGATGCTGCCCGCTTCGTGCCGCATGTGATCCTGGGTTGAGCGACCGGGCATCTTCATCGCCCCTCACCGTTCGATATCGTGCCCGCGAAGGGCGCCTGCGGCCCAGCCAGGACAGGGCGCGCGCGGGCCGGTCTCCACGAGCTTCGCGTCGCTACGGCCAGTCGTTCGGACCCGCGCGACGAGCCGTCAGACCAGCATTTTGCCTTCCTTGCCGATGGCCTTCGCCACGTCCTCGTCGCTGACGTTCTCGCCGAGCAGCATCTCGTTGTGCGCCTTGCCCGACGGGATCATGGGGAAGCAGTTGGCGAGCTTGGCCACCCGGCAGTCGAACAGCACCGGCTTGTCCTTGACCGCCAGCATCTCCTTGAGGGCGCCGTCGAGGTCGCCCGGGCTGTCGCAGCGCAGGCCGACACCACCGTAGGCCTCGGCGAGCTTCACGAAGTCCGGAAGCGCCTCGGTGTAGCTCTCGGAGTAGCGGTTGCCGTGCAGCAGCTGCTGCCACTGGCGGACCATGCCCATGTACTGGTTGTTCAGGATCAGCACCTTGACCGGCAGCTTGTACTGCACGGCCGTCGACATCTCCTGGATGTTCATCAGGATGGAGGCATCACCCGACACGCACACCACGTCCGACTTGGGATGCGCCATCTGCACGCCGATCGCCGCCGGAAGCCCGTAGCCCATAGTGCCGAGGCCACCCGACGTCATCCAGCGGTTGGGCTGCTCGAACCGGAACAGCTGGGCCGCCCACATCTGGTGCTGGCCGACGTCGGTCGTCACGAACACGTCGCGATCCTTGGTCGCCTGATAGAGCCGCTCGATCGCCTCTTGCGGCATGATCGAATCCGGGCTTTTGCGATACCGGAGCGAATCGCGAGCCCGCCAGCCCTCGATCTCCTTCCACCACCCTTTGAGCGCCGCCTTGTCGGCTTGGCCCGACCTCGTCTTCCACAGACGGATCATCTCCTCGAGCACATAGGCGCAATCTCCGACGATCGGCACATCGACCTTGATGTTCTTGTTGATCGAGGACGGATCGATGTCCACGTGCACCTTCACCGAGCTAGGCGAGAAGGCGTCGGTGCGCCCGGTAATCCGGTCGTCGAAGCGGGCGCCGATGTTCACCATCACGTCGCAGCCGTGCATCACCATGTTCGACTCGTACGTGCCGTGCATGCCGAGCATGCCGAGCCACTGCCGGTCGGAGGCCGGATAGGCACCGAGGCCCATCAGCGTCGAGGTGATCGGAAAGCCCGTGAGCTTCACGAGCTCGCGCAGGAGCTGGCTCGCCTTCGGTCCCGAGTTGATGACGCCGCCGCCCGTGTAGAAAACTGGACGCTTGGCCTTCGCCATCAGCTCGACGGCCTGCTCGATTTGAGCCGGCTCGCCCTTCATCCGTGGACGGTAGCTCTTGTGCGCCATCGACGCGGTGGACGGCCCGACATAGGTACCCGTCGCGAATTGCACGTCCTTCGGGATGTCGACCACGACAGGGCCGGGACGGCCGCTCCTCGCGATGTGGAAAGCCTCGTGGATGATGCGAGCGAGGTCGTTGACGTTCTTCACCAGCCAGTTGTGCTTGGTGCAAGGCCGCGTGATCCCGACCGTATCGCATTCCTGGAAGGCGTCGTTGCCGATCAGATGCGTCGGCACCTGCCCCGTCAGCACAACGACGGGGATCGAATCCATCAGCGCGTCGGCGAGGCCCGTCACGGCGTTGGTGGCTCCTGGCCCGGACGTGACGAGAACCACGCCGACCTTGCCCGTCGAGCGCGCATAGCCCTCGGCCGCGTGCACGGCGCCGCCCTCCTGCCGGACGAGAACGTGCCGCACTTTCTCCTGCTGGAAGATCTCGTCGTAGATCGGCAGCACGGCCCCGCCGGGGTAGCCGAACACATGGTCCACGCCCTGATCGGCGAGGGCCCGGATAACCATCTCCGCACCGGTCATCATGCGCGCCATTTCGGGTCTCCAGGAATTGTCAAACGTTGCAATTTTCTACTGCGCGATCGACAACACGGTCAACAGCCACAGCAACAAAATGCGCATTAAATCGAACAACAAGAAATAATCGATCAAAACCACGCCAACATACGGAATATAGTGTCCTTATGACAAACGCGACCAGTCCCGCATATGCTTCCGCAGCCACGTCTCCTGCCGCTTCACGTACTGCACGGTCTGGACCTTGGCGCGCTCGACGGCCTCCTCGACCGGCAAGTCGAGCGTCAGCGCTGCCAACAGCGGCCGCACGCCGAGCGCCGCGAAGACGGGGAGCTCGCGCGGCAAGCCGAGCTGCGCGAGCCCCGCGATCTCGGTCATGGCCCCCGCGGCCATCATCTGGTCGAAACGCGCATGACATCTGTGGCGCAGCACTTCCCTGTCCGGCCAGACCAGAACCCGCTCGGCGTCCGCTGCGCGCATGAGCGGTGATCCGCGCACCTCCTGCCATGCGGCGAGAGAGCGCCCGGTCGCCTCGATCACCTCCAGCGCCCGCGTAATGCGTTGCGTATCACCCGGCGCGAGCCGACCGGCCATCACCGGATCGCGCTCCGCGAGCCTGGCGTGAAGCTCCCCCGGCCCGGCCGCCGCCGCGTCCCGGCGCCACCGCTCCCGCACCTCCAGGGGGACGGGAGGAACCGGCGAAAGCCCTTCGAGCAGAGCAAGGAAATAGAGGCCGGTTCCGCCGACGATTATGGGGCGCGCACCGAGCGCTCCTGCCTCCTCCAGTGCGTCCCGTACGTCGTCGAGCCAACGCGACACCGAGTAGGCATCCCGTGCCGGTACGTGCCCGTAGAGACGATGCGGTGCCAGCGCCAGGTCCTCGAGGCCCGGCCGTGCGGTCAGCAGGCGCAGCTCCGCATAGACCTGCATGGAATCCGCATTGATCACGATGCCACCGTCGCGACGTGCGGCGGCGAGCGCGAACGCTGATTTGCCCGAGGCGGTAGGCCCGGCGACGAGAAGTGGTCTCGGAAATGGTCGTGTCATGCTTCGGAGATACGCGCCGGGCGGCACCACCGCCAGCCTGCTCGCTGATCAAGGCTTGAGTGCCAGCTTGATCAGCGTGCCGACGACAGCCACCGCCGCGACGCCGCCGGCCCACAGCGCCACGAACCAAAGGGCACGCGACGTCCAGCTCGGCTTCGGCGGTGGGTCGCCACCGTCGCCGTCGCCAAACTCGCGCGGCCTCAATGGTAGCCCTCCTCCGGATCGACCTTGCCGCGAAACACCCAATAGGAATAGGCCGTGTAGCCGAGGATCATCGGCACCAGAACCAATGCCCCGACGAGCAGGAAAGCGAGACTCTTGTCGGGCGCCGCCGCATCCCAGATGCTGATCGAGGGCGGCACCACCATCGGATAGAGGCTGATGCCGAGGCCGATGTAGCAGAGCAGGAACAGCACGAGCGTGGCGATGAACGGCTCGCGCTCTCGCCTCGCCCGGATCGCGGCGACCAGCCGCCACGCCGCGAGCCCGGTCAGGATCGGCACCGGCGCCACGAAGGCGATCGACGGCCAGGCCAGCCACCGCTCGTGGAACTGACGGCCGAGGAACGGCGTCCACAGGCTCACGATCCCGATGGCGCCGATCAGTGCCACCGCGAGCGGAAGGCCCAGGCGGTGCGCCCGCTCCATCGGCTCGCCCTCCGTCTTGAGCATCAGCCAGCCGGCTCCGAGAGTCGCGTAGCCGATGACCAGCGCCACGGCGGTCATGACGCTGAAAGGGCTGAGCCAGTCGTACCAGCCGCCGGCATAGTGCCGGCCGTCGACGGCAATACCCTGCACCAGCGCCCCCAGCATGATGCCTTGCGACATCGCCGCCACCAGGGAGCCGGCGAAGAAAGCGATATCCCAGATGCCGCGGTTGGCCTCCGTTTTCCAGCGGAACTCGAAGGCTACGCCGCGCAGGATCAGGCCGACCAGCATGGCGATGATCGGCGCGTAGAGGGCCGTGAGAATGATGGCGTAGGCGAGTGGGAAAACCGCCAGAAGCCCGCCGCCGCCGAGCACCAGCCACGTCTCGTTTCCATCCCAGACCGGCGCCACCGAGTTCATGGCGGTGTCGCGCTCGCGCCCTTTCGCCAGAAACGGAAACAGGATGCCGATGCCCAGGTCGAAGCCGTCCAGCACGACGTAGGCGAACACCGCGAAGGCAATGAGCATGGCCCACACGAAGGCGAGATCCATCATCTCTCTCCCTGCTTCCGATGTGCCGCAGCCGTCGCCCTCACCCCCTGTGCAGGGCCGGGCGTGATGCCGGCGGCCCGGGTCGGCTCGTCGGCCTCGGGACCGCTGACATCCGGTCCCGGCGTGCGCGTCATGAGGCGCACGATGTAGAAGGTGCCGGCGCCGAATACGGCGAGATAGACCACCATGAAGGCCACGAGCGATGACGCCACCGCCGGGAGCGCGATCGGCGACACACTGTCGGCGGTGCGAAGCAGCCCATAGACCGTATAGGGCTGACGGCCGGCCTCGGTCGTAATCCACCCGCAGAGCACGGCACCGAACCCTGCCGGGCCCATGATGACGCTCGCCCATTGCAGTGCGCGAGCGTTCCTCAGGTCCCCGCACCACCGCACCGCGAGGCTCCACAGCCCCACGCCCAGCATGGCGAAGCCGATCGCCACCATGACGCGGAACGACCAGAAGACCAGCGGCGCGTTCGGCCAGTCGTCTTTCGGGAAGGCCTTGAGTCCTTTGATTTCACCGTCGAGGTCATGGGTCAATATCCAGCTGCCGAGCTTCGGCAGCTGGACCGCGTAGCGTGTCGTCTCCGCCCTGTTGTCGGGCCACCCGAACAGGATCAGCGGCGCGCCTTTTCGCGTCTCGTAGTGCCCCTCCATTGCCGCGATCTTCATCGGCTGGTGCTCGAGCGTGTTGAGGCCGTGCAGATCCCCGGCGACGATCTGCACGGGCGTGACCAGCGCCGCCATCCACAACGCCATGGAGAACATGACGCGTGCCGCCTCGTTCGCACGGTTCCGCAGGAGGTGAGCCGCCCCGACCGCTCCGACGACGAAGGCAGTCGTGAGGTAGGCGGCGAGCACCATGTGCACCAGCCGGTACGGGAACGACGGATTGAAGATCACCGCCCACCAGTCGGACGGCACGAACTGGCCCTTGTCGTTCATGGCGTAGCCGGCCGGCGTGTGCATCCAGCTGTTGGCCGACAGGATCCAGAAGGCCGAAAGCAGCGTGCCGAAGGCAACCATCAGCGTTGCCACGAAATGCAACGCTGGCCCGACGCGCTTCTGGCCGAACAGCATCACACCGAGAAAGCCGGCTTCGAGAAAGAACGCCGAGAGCACCTCGTAGCCCATCAGCGGCCCGAGCAC
>JBFWQN010000379.1:0-5617 GCA_050249405.1 Hyphomicrobiaceae bacterium
CATGCTCGGCGCCATCCGCGTCGTCTCGGTCGAGCGGGGACACGATCCGCGCGGCCTGACGCTGTAGCCATTCGGCGGCGCCGGACCGCTCCATGGTGGCGCGCTTGCACGCCTGCTCGGAATGCCGCGCGTGCTCGTTCCGCCGGCCCCCGGCGTGCTGTCCGCGCTCGGGCTGCTGGTTTCGAGCCTCAAAGCGGCGTTCTCGCGCACGTCCCTTCAGCGCTCCGGCGAGGTCGACACGGCGCGCGTCGAAAGTATTTTCGAGGAGCTCGAGCAGCAGGGCCGCGAATGGCTCGACGCAGAGGCCGTTCCGGAGGCCGCGCGACGCCTGACGCGATGGGCCAGCGTTCGCTATCAGAACCAGGGATTCGAGCTCGACGTGCCTTGGGCTGGGCCGGATCGGACCGTTGCTGCGTTTCACCGGTTGCACGAGCAGCGCTACACGTTCTCGCAGCAGGATACGCCTGTGGAGATCGTGACGCTGCGGGTCGAGGCGAGCGGCGCGTTTCCGGAGCCAACGCTGGCAGCGCTGCCCGCCACGGGCCCAACGAGCGACGCCATTTACGCCCGCCAGAGCATGTATCTGGAAACCGGCGTGGTCGACTGTCCGCTATACGATCGCGTCAAGCTCGGCTCAGGCGCAACCATCGAGGGACCGGCGATCCTCACCCAGCTCGACGCGACGACATTGATCTTGCCGGGCCAGGTCGCGGTGGTCGATCGCGTGGGCAATCTCATTGTTGCCGATGACAGTGCCGACAACAGCAATGCGGCGGCAGACAGTGGGCACGCACGACACCCACTCTAGCCGGCCGGCTGGTCCTCGACCATTTCGCGTGTGGCGGTGCCTCGCGGCAATCAGCGACGAGGCCCGCCGGCTCTTCTTCGGCTAGCCCAGCTTGATGACTCTACGCTCTACATGCGATCGCTCGAGCGCGTCGATCAGCGCGTGGCGCACGATGGCGTGCTGGAAATCCGGCGCGGGCGCTGCTCCCGACCTCATCGCGTCGGCGTATCGCGCGTAGGCCTGGGCCACGTTGACCGCCGGGCTCTGGGGCATGTCCGCGGGAGCGAGCCGATAGCTCGCCGGCGGCGTGATCGCCTTCATCTCGCCCTTGCCGATGCCGAGCTGCAGCTGACTCGGACCGATATTGACCGATTTCGAGGTCAACACCAGCGTGCCCTTTCGACCGTAGACCTCCATCCGTATTCCACTCGCGTGGTAGGGCACGCTCGCCACCTGCCAGGAGACGTCGGCGCCGTTCCTGAGCACGCCCACGACGGAGACCGTGTCCGGGGCATCGACGGGGAAATCGGCGCCCGTCACCGAATGCTTCCACATGTCGATCCGCGTCGAGACCCGCGCGCTGACCTCGGCGAGCTCGCCGAGGATATGGCACATGGCGTCGATCGCATGCCCGCCCGGAATGGTCATCGGGTTGGCGCCGTTCTTGCGGATGCCCTGCCAGATTCGACCGTCGCCGCGCTCCGGGATCGAATCGACGATCACCCGCATGTTGACCGAGACGATGTCGCCGATCTCGCCATTGGCGACGAGATCCCGGGCGTACATCACAGCCGGATCGCTTTGTGCCTGCAGGCCGACCAGGGTCGGCAACCCGGCGGCCTTCGCGGCATCCGCCATCACCTTCGCATCGGCCAGATTGGCGCCGAGCGGCCATTCGCAGCAGACTGGCTTGCCCGCGCCGATGGCGGCCATGACCAGCTCCTTGTGCCAAGGCACGCGGACCACGACCGTGACGAGATCGACGTCGGGATGCGCCGCCATCTGGCTGATGTCGTGAAAAGCGAGGTCCGCGCCGAATTTGGCCGCCGAGGCCTTCGCGGTCTCCGCGTGCGCGGTGCACACCGCCTTCAACTCGAAATTCGGCAGCGCCTGCAGGGCCGGCACGTGGGCGTTGGCGCCCCAGCCGCTGCCACCCGGCGTAACGGTTGCGCCGACGATCCCGACCCTGATCCTGTCTGCCACGTTCCTGATTCCTCTTCGTGTCGGCGCCTGGGTTTGCCCTCTGAGCAGATCATAGCATTGCCGCGCGGCAAGACCGCAAGGCATTGCCCCAGTCCGCAATGAGCGCCGCCGCCGGCGGCGTCGTTCCACCCGCGCATCCTCCGGCGGCAACACGTGCAAAGAAGCGAGGGAACCGACGGCTGAAAGCACGAGTTTGAGCCGAACCTCTCGCATCGGAGGCAGCGTGCCCGGATTTCGTGAAGTCGGCCGGATTGAGCCCAGCTCGCTTTCTCCCGCGCTTCCCCTGACCGCATTGGTGACAGGCGCGATCGCCGTCTCCTACGCCTGGCCGCAATCGCTGACCGGGCACATGCTCGGCCACGCCGCACTCATGAGCGCGCTGGCGCCGCTGGTGGCCCTGTGCCTCGTGCGGCCGGGCTTGTCGCTGGCTATCCCGCGGCCGCATCTCGGGCTGTCGACCGCCTTGCAGATCGGTGCGCTTTGGCTGCTGCACGCGCCGTCCGTTCTCGCGGCTGTCGTACTGCACGACATGATCGGCATTGCGGCCTCGGCCGGTTTGCTCGTCACCGCGGTGCTCTTCTGGGTTTCCATTCTCGACCGCAAGAGTGGCGATCGCGGGTATGCCGTGCTGGCCTTGCTCGTCACCGGCAAGCTGTTCTGCCTCCTGGCCGCGCTACTGGTTTTTGCTCCCCGGCCTCTCTACAGCCTCGTCTGCTACGGCAGCGGGGCCGGCGATCCTCTCGCTGCCCAGCAACTTGCCGGGCTGGTCATGATCGTCATCTGCCCCGCGACCTATGTCGCTGCCGGGCTCCTGATCGCCTCGCGCATGTTGGCCGATCTTTCGCGGCCAGCCGGCTCGCAAGGTCGCAGAGCGTGACGCATGAGCCTATCGCAAGCGACGACGACGGTGTTGCTGACTCTGCTGGCGTTGATCCCCATCGGCGCCGCGTTTGCCGTGGTCGTCGCATGGTCCGGCCTCTACAGCGTCGCGGCGAGCAGTGGACACTATGGTTTCGTCGAGCGGTTTCTCGCTTTCGGCATGCGAAGCTCCGTCGAGACACAGAGCCTTTTCATAAACCCGCCTCAGGATTTCGGCTCCGATGATCAGGTGGCGCTCGGCGCCGGTCATTTCGAGGGCGGGTGCGCCCCCTGTCATGGCGCGCCCGGGCGTCGCGCCAATCCGATCGTCCAGCAGATGCTCCCGGCCCCCCCGCAGCTCGGGCCTCGGATAGCCGGCTGGCGGGATCGAGAGCTGTTCTGGATCGTCAAGCACGGCATCAAGTACGCCGGCATGCCCGCGTGGGTCGGACGTGGCCGTGACGACGAGGCCTGGGCCGTGGCTGCGTTTCTCGCTCGGCTCCCGCAGCTTTCCGCGCAGGACTATCTCCGACTGGCGCGGGGCAACGTGGAGATGCCACGCCAGCCGCCGGACGAGTTGATACGATCGGGTCCGCAAGGCACGAGCATTGCCGCCAGCGCGCGCTGCCATGGCGATGGCGATGCGGCTCCGGTGAGCGCCCTGGTGCCGCGCCTTGCAGGCCAGAAGGAGCGGTATCTTCTCGAAGCTCTTCGCGCCTATGCCACGGCCGAGCGCCCGAGCGGGATCATGCAGCCGGTCGTTGCCGAGCTCTCTGAGCCTCAGCTTTCAGAACTCGCGCGCTTCTACTCGGAATTGACTCCGAGGCCACCTCCGAATGCCGAAATGGAGGCGGATGCACTGACAAGCGAAGGACGGGTATTGGCTCGCGAGGGAAAGCAGGTCTCAGGCCTCCCTGCATGCCTCTCCTGCCATCAACCGGATACGACGGGTGTCTACCCGCTCATCGCGGGCCAGCCTGCTGCCTACATCGCCTCGCAACTGCGGCTCTTTCGAAAAGGTGCTCGCTCGGCCACGGCGAGCGGCGCGATCATGACCGCCATCGCGCGCCGCCTCGGCGACCGTGACATCCAGGCCGTCGCCGCCTGGCTCGCCCGGCAACCCCAGTCGATCGGGCTGCGGCGTCCTGGGGAGCAGGCTGTCGGCGCGGAAGGCAGCGCACAATGAGCCGCCCGCTCGTTGCAACAGCCGCAGCTACGAGCGCCGCGCTTCTGCTCGGCGGCTGCGAAGGCATCCAATCGGTGCTGGCGCCGGAAAGCCTAGAGGCTCGCCGCATCGCTGGCCTCGCCTGGCTGCTGCTTGGCGGCGGCGCGGCGATTTTCGCAGTCATGCTGATACTGACCTGGCTGGCGATGCGCGGCTCCGGCCGCGTGCGGGAGATCCTGTCGCGTCAAGCCACCGTGATCGGCGGCGGGCTGGTTTTTCCGATGATCACGCTGGCCGCGCTGTTGGGCTATGGCTTCGTCTTGATGTCCGCCGGCGCCGATGGCAGCGCGGCGCCTCCCGGGCAACCGGCATTGCGGGTGTCGATCGTCGGAGAGCGCTGGTGGTGGCGCGTCGTCTACGGGCAAGGCGAAGCCACTCGCATCGCCTCTGCGAACGAGATTCGCATCCCGGTCGGTCGCCCGGTCACGCTCGAGCTGACCACCCAGGACGTCATCCACAGCTTCTGGGTCCCTAGTCTGGCCGGAAAGGTGGACATGATTCCCGGTCGCACCAACACGCTGAGGCTCACGGCCTCGCGCACCGGACGCTTTCGCGGGCAGTGCGCCGAGTATTGCGGTGGCGCCCACGCGCTCATGTCGTTCTTCGTCCTGGCGTTGCCCCCCGCGGAGTTCGAGGCCTGGCTCGAGAACGAGCGGCTCCCGGCACACGCCCCGGCATCGCCCGAAGCCCAGAGCGGCCAGCGGCTTTTCCTCGCCAACGGCTGCGGCGCTTGCCACACCGTGCGCGGCACGGCCGCCACCGGCATCATCGGCCCGGACCTCACCCACATCGGCAGCCGCACCTCGATCGCCGCCGCGACGCTCCCGGCCACGCATGAAGCCTTGGCCCGCTGGATTGCCTTCAACCAGGCGATCAAGCCCGAGAACCTGATGCCGCCCTTCCTGACATTGTCGCCGGACGAGCTGGCCCTCGTCGCGACCTACCTCGAGGGCTTGAAGTGATGCCCGATTTCGCAAGCTTCGGTCTCGTCGCCAATCTCGCCATTTTCGCTGCAGCGGCCGTCATCGTGTGGCTCGCGGGCTTCCGCATCTCGCGCTACGCCGACGAGATCAGCGCGCGCACCGGGCTCAGCCATGCGCTTCTCGGACTTCTGCTGCTCGGTGGCGTCACCTCGCTGCCGGAGGTCGCCGTCACGCTCACCGCGAGCCTCACCGGCAATCCGGCTCTCGCCATCAACAATATCCTCGGCGGTATTGCCATGCAGGTTGCGATTCTCGCCGTCGCCGATTTTGCGATTGGACGGCGCGCGCTGACGGCAGTCGTGCCCGACCCGGTCGTGCTGCTGCAGGGGTCGCTCAATGTCGTGATGCTCGCCGTCGTTTCCGTCGCCACCATCGTCGCAGACGTGACCGTATTCGGCATCGGGCTCTGGTCCTGGCTGATACTGGCTCTTTTCCTGCTGTCTCTCCGCATGCTCGCCACGGCCGACCAGCGGCAACCATGGCTCGCCAATCTGTCGAGCGAGCAGGACGAGCGTGGGGAGCAGAACGAAGGCGCATCGCGCGCGCATCAACAAACGCTCG
>JBFWQN010000380.1:0-5603 GCA_050249405.1 Hyphomicrobiaceae bacterium
TTCACCTGAAAGAGCGCTACCTCTCGCATCGCCTGCACGCCGACTACGACGCCATTGTCCATGCCGCGTCGCAGGCCTGGAGCCGCATCATCGCCGAACCAGGCCGCATCACCTCGCTATGCTCATACCCTTGGATTCCAGAGGTCAATTGATTGGCGGGGCGGTATGAGTGGTGGCCAGCCGGCTCAGCGGCCCGCCAGCAGACGGATCGCGATGGTGCCTGCCGGCCCGGGGATGCGCTCGGCGAGCTGCTGGAAAAGCCGCTTCACATCCTCGCCGATCAGGTCGCGCACGAGCCAGATCCCAGCGAGAAGCGCGATCGCGCACGCGGCCACGTCGAGGGCGAGCAGGGCGATGCCGCGCTCCAGTGTGGCGGCCCCGGCTCGATCGGCGCCGAGAGCCGCCAGCCCTACGATGGCGTTGACCGAGAGGCCGGCGCGGCAGGCGGCGAGCAGCTCTGCAGGCGCGAGCCCTATGGCTGCCAGGGTCGCACGAACGATCACCGCAGCGCGGACGTAGAAGAGCGCGCACACCGCCCAGCTCAGCAACTCGACCGAGCCCCACTGGGCGACGCCCCACAGGACGACCACCCAGGCCACGGCTATCGGGATCTGCAACTCGAACTCGCGGCGCGCGAAGCCGGCGGCCCACAGCACGGGCGTCGAAAGACCCATGACGAGAAACGCAGGCATGGCCAGCGCAAGCGGCGCGAGCACGCCTCCGCCACCCGACCAGCGCGTGCCGTAGAGCGTGACGAAGAACGTCTCCGCTACGGCCGCGATGCCGACAAACAGTGGTGCCGCGAAAAGCATGACCGCGCCGAGCAGCGTCCGCAGGCCGCGCGCGAGCTGCGCGCGGTCGTCCTGCACCTTGGCCGAGGCAGAGTAGAAAACCGATTGCAGCAGCGACAATCCGGTGAGAAGCGGCGCGCTTATGAGGTTGTAGGCAGTCGCATAGAGCCCCGCCGCAGAGAGGCCGAGCGCCGAGCCGACGATGGCCCGATCGATGCCGTTCATCGCCCAGTTGAGCAGGTTCGTCACCAGCACCGTGAGACCGAAGCGCAGGAGGCCGGGTGCCTCCGGCTGCCAGAGCAGGGGCCGCAGCGAATGGCGCACGACCCAGTACTGCATCAGCAATGTGGCGAGCGACTGCACGAGGTAGGCGAGGACGAGCGACATGACCCCGGCACCGGCCAGCGCCAGCGGGATCGCGAGCAGCAGGAAGCCCGCCGCATAGGCGACGATGCCCACCACATTGATGGTCTTGAAATCCATCTCGCGGCGCAAAAGTGCGCCGGCGGTGGCGGCGGCGGCATTGATCAGGCAGCCGGGGGCCAGCACGGCGACGATCTCGGTCAGGCGCGGATCGCCGTAGAGACGGGCGATCAGGGGCGCCGCAACGAGGAGCAGCAGCGAGACGGCGAGGCCGAGGATCACCTGCCAGGTGAAGACGAAGCGGATGTCGTCATTGCTCACATGGGGCCGCTGAATGAGACCGTAGGCGAGCCCGACGTCGGCAAAGAGGCTGGAGAGCAGGATAATGACGATGGCGACGGCGTAGAGCCCGAACGTCTCGGGCCCAAGCAGCCGTGCAAGCACGACCTGACTGGCGACCTGCAGCACCACGCGCACCGCGCTGCCGCCCGTGCCCCACAGCGTCGCCGTGATGCTGCGGCGCCCGAGACCGCCGGTGCCGCTGCTGCTGGGAGAGGGGCCGGTCGGAGGTGCCGTGGCCGACACTAGCGCCGGCCGATCATGACGACGTGGGCGGCGCCGTGCGTCGCGCCCTCGAGCCACTGCGTGGCCTCCTCGACGGCAGCCTTGTCGGCGCCTCCCTCGAGCACCACGAGCAGGCAGGCGTCGGCACGGGCGGCGAGGGCGAGCGTCAGGCGATCGCGGCCGGCGATGCCGCCGTCGACGACGATGGCATCATAGGCGGCGAGCCCGTCGAGCAAGGTCTCGCCCAGTCGGTCGACGACGGTCCGGCCAAGCCGGCGCTCGGACAGGTTGCCAGCAGGCAGCAGGTCGACGGGCGGGTCGGTGCGCTTGACGATGGCCCCCGTGCACGGTGTGGCCCCCGAGAGCACCTCGGCAAGGCCCGGCAGCTCGGCGACGCCGGCAGAGCGCGTCGCGGTCGCGGTGTCCCGGTCGGCATCGACCAGGATCACATTGTCACCAGCGCGGGCCCCGGCTACCGCCAGGTTCAGTGCCACCGTCGATTTACCCTGGAAAGGCTCTGCCGCCACCACCACCAGCAAGGCAGGGCCCTGCCGGCCTCTTGCCGTCGCGACGGTCCGGTAGATGCGGGCCAGCTCGACGTCGGTGGCGCTGCCTGCCGCCGCCACGAAGTACTGCGCGCCCTCTCGGCTGGCGCTGCGCAACCGAAAGCGCGAGCCCCTGGGCGGCGCCACGGGAACGCGGTGCGTGCTCGCGGAGCCCGACAGCTCCTCGAGCTGGGACAGACTGCGCAGCCGCGGATCGCGCCGATCCCGCCAGAGCGCGAGCCCGGAGGCAAGTCCGCCACCGGCCATCATTGCGGCGATGGCGAACGGCATCATCCCGGGTCCGTTCGGCGCCCGGCCCGGCTCGGCGGAAGCCAGGATCATGGCGAGATTGGGATCGATGCGCTGCTGCTCGACGAGCTCGCGCGTGCGCAGCAGGAACGTCTGGTAGACGGAGCGGTTGGCCTCGGCGATGCGCTCGAGCTCGCGCAGCTCGACGAGTGCCGCACCATCGCGGACAGAGACCTTGGTCATCTCCGCCAGCTGGCGCTCGAGAGCCTGCTCGGTAGCCCTTGCCCGATCGAGCGCCGTGCTTGCCGTCTCGAGGATGCGCGAGAGCTCCTGCTCGACGCTGCGGTCGACCGACTGGGCCTCCTGACGCGCCTGCCGGACCAGGGGATGCGACGGCAGCAAGGTCGCGGACAGCGATGCCTCGCGCTGGCGGGCGAGCGCCTGACTGCTGCGCAGCCGCTCCAGCGTCGGCGACTGCATGCCCTCGAGGCTCGTTCCCGAGCGGCCGGCGCGCGCGGCGCGCAGCTCGTCGATGCGGGTCCTGGCGCGCACCGTCTCGGCGCGGGCCGCCTGGAGCTGGGTGCTGAGCTCGCCGAGGCGCGATTCCGTCAGAAGCCGGCCCGAGGAGCTGGCCAGTCCGTTCTGCTCCTTGTAGCGCTCGACGGCGGCATCGGAGTCGCGCAGCTGGCGGCGGAGCTCGTCGAGTCGCACGTCGATCGAATGCGCGGCCCGCTTGGAGGCCTCGGCGCGGCCATCGAAGCGGGCGCCGATGTACTCGGAGGCGATGGCATTGGCGACTTGCGCCGCCTGCTCGCGGTCCTTCATCGTCACGCTGACGTCGACGACGTAGGTGTTCGGCTGGCGCGAGATGCGGATCGAGCGCTGCAGGCTCTGCATGGCGGATTGGCGAGGGCTCGCCGCGGGCGGGGATGGGCGGCCTAGCGCCTGCCGGAGCGTGGCGACGCCATCGGCAAGCACCGTGAGCACCGGCGTGAGAAGCCCTCCGCGTGCGGCCGCGGTGGCAGAACCCGGCGCCGGATCGGCGAGGCCGACCCTGTCGATCACCCGCTGCAACACCAGCTCGGAGCCGATGATGCGCATCTCGCTCTCGATGATCGAGACGCTGAGGTCCGGCTCGCGTGCCTGGGGGGCGATGTCCTTCTCGACGACCTTGAGCCCGCGCGGATCGACGAGCAACTGTGCTGTCGACGTGTAGGTGCGCGGCATGATCATGGAGGCGAGCGCGCCGAGCAGGCCGGCGAGCACCGCGCTCCTCACAATCATGCCCTTGCGCCGCCACAGCGCCTCGAAGATGGCCGCGGGGCGGATCGGCGAAGGAGACGGCCCGGCAACGGGACGCTGCACTGCGACGGGACGGTGTACCATGTCCATGACGATCGATCCGCTCAGCGCCAGATCCGCTTGGTGCGGCCCGGCGGCATTCCTGCTTCAGCGGGACATGGCAATCGCCGTGCCATCTCGACGATCCGCAATGATTGTCCCGAGCAGGAGCACCTCACACGTCTTTATAGACGAATACGGCGGTTTTCGACAAACACCCACCCTGAATGGTTTCTTTCCCTGGCACTGCGACCGTCTCGTTTTCAGGCAATGGCGGGCGTTAACCTTGCACGGAGATTGAGCGATGTGCCGATCTCCGAAAGGTTAAAAAGAAGTTTCCCGACGTCTGACTTTACGTTATAGGCAAGCGCGGAGAAACGAGCGTGCGGGCGGCCGAATGCCATTGTCGGCGTGTGCAGGGTTAGCGCACGGCGGGCGAAAGTGCAGCGTCGGTCTCGTTGGTACGACTCGTGCAGGGGCTACCGCGACAATCGGTGCAGGCTGGTTTTGTCCTGCATTGGCGGGTGTGTACGAGGGTTCAAGGGTGGGGGCAATGGCTCAGCCTGACGTTAGGCGTGGTCGCGTGGAAATTCTCGGCGTGCCCGTCTCGGCCGTCGACGCAAGGTCCGCGGTCGATACGATTTCCGATTGGATCGGGGCTCGCCGTCGCGGCGCGCCGGATGCTCGATATATCTGCGCGTGCGATGTGCACAACGTCATGCGGGCACAGACCGACAGCAACCACATGCGGGCGTTGCGCCGGGCCGACATGATTCTCGCCGACGGCGTGCCGCTGGTCTGGGTGAGCCGCCTCCGTGGCGAGAGTGGCGTCGGGCGCGTGCCCGGACCCGATCTCCTGTCGGCCGTCTGCGAGCGGTCGATCAAGGAAGGCTGGTCGCATTACTTCTATGGTGGCGCGGAAGGCGTCGCCGGAAAGCTCGGCGAGCGGCTTGCCGCGCGCTATCCGGGCCTCGACATCGCGGGCACCGACTGTCCGCCGTTCCGTCCGATGAGCAATGCCGAGGTCGAGCGCGATATCGCGCGGATCAACGAGTCCGGTGCCGATGTCGTGTGGGTCGGTCTCGGCTGCCCGAAGCAAGAAATCTGGATGCTCGAGAATGCCGCCCGGCTAGAAGGGCGGATCGTCATCGGTGTCGGGGCAGCGTTCGATTTCCACTCGGGGCGTGTGGTGCGCGCGCCGTTGTGGATGCGGGAGCATGGCCTAGAGTGGCTGCACCGGTTGATGTCCGAGCCGCGGCGGTTGTGGCGGCGCTATCTGGTGCTCGCGCCCAAGTTCGTGGCCATGAGCCTGGCGGAAACAGCCGGGCTTGCGCGCAAGCGTGCCCGGGAGCAACTCGCTCGCGGTTGAGGACTGCGCGGCCGGTGCGCCTTTTGATGCGCATTGGCTGAGCTTCCCGCGCAGGCAGCAGCCCCATATCAATTCAATTGGCTCGACGGTCTGGCTAAAATCCAGGCGGGGTGGGCTCCGCCGGTGTTTCTCGGCAGGGCTCGACCGTTTGCATCTTATTAGCTGCGTCGCAAATCGAAGCGGGACGCGTGGCTGCTGTTTCGCCGCGGCGATAAAAACAACATCAGTAAGTTTATGTGGTGGGCCGCCAGTAGATACTGACCTGGATTGCGTCGGCAAAAACAGCAGAGGCGGGCTCTGCAATTCCCGCCTGCTTCGCCTCAATGCGCGTTGCGAAATGCTTTCGGCGACTCCACCGTCAACGCGGTGAGGGAGAGGTCG
>JBFWQN010000381.1:0-5594 GCA_050249405.1 Hyphomicrobiaceae bacterium
TCCCAGCCCGCGCGCGAGAAGATGTTCGCCCACGCACGGCCGATGAGGCCCACTCCGACGAGGCCGACGGTCGGCATCTCTTAGCTCCCGGTGATTGTCGTGATGTCGTTGCGCCGGGCCGGCTCGAGCAGCACCTTCGCCTCGGGGTTGGGGCCGCGCAGGCTCTCGAACACGGCCGGCAGCTCGTCGAAGGAGACGCGCCGCGTGATCAACGCGCCCGCATCGAAGCCGGGCGATTTCAGCAGGTCGAGCGACAGGCGGAAGTCCTGGTCGGTGTAGCCGAGGACGAACTGCAGCGACAGCTCCTTCCTCAGCGCCACGCGCGGCATGATTCGGTCCTCGTGACGGCAAACGCCGACCACGACCACGCGTCCACGGATCGCTGCGAGCTCGACCGCCTGTGCCAGCACGCCGGGCACGCCGACGCACTCGAAAACCACCTCGGGCGAGCCGCCGGCGATGCTCCGGAAGCGCTCCGCCACCGGCCCGCTGGCCGGATCGACGACGGCCGTCGCTCCGAGGCGCAGCGCGCGCTCCCGGCGAATGGGATCGATCTCGCTCACGACCACGTCACGGGCCCCGGCTCGCGCTGCGAACGCCGCCGTCGCGAGCCCGATCGGCCCTGCGCCGATGACCAGCACACGGCACCCGAGCAGTTGACCAGCGTAGCGGACCGCATGTGCGCCGACAGCCAGCGGCTCGGCGAGCGCTGCCACGTCGAGCGGCACGCCATCGGGCACGGCCAAAAGCTGCCGTGCGCCGATCTTCACGCGCTCCGCGTAGCCGCCCGGAACCTCAGGCGACATGCCGACGATGCGGTTCTTCGGACAGACGATGCCGAGCCCGTCCTTGCAGACGCCGAGCGGCCGGCACTCGTCGCAAGGATGCAGCGGGATGCCGATGACCCTGTCGCCCGGCTTCCAGGCCGCATCGCCGGACTGCTCGACGATGCCCGAGAACTCGTGCCCGAGCACCGTGCCGCGGCCTACCTGCGAGGCGCTGGCCTCGGTCGCGTGCACATCGGAGCCGCAGATTCCGCAATAGGCGACCGTTACGACCACCTCGCAGGTGCCGGCGAGGGGCGTCTGGCGATCGGCGACACGCAGCGGCTCGCCGGGCGCCGTGAACTCGATGACGCGCACGGATTTCCCTCCTCCCCAGGGCCTCGGAACTGGCGGCTCAGGCTGCCGCCACCTCGACGCCGACGTCGTTGTAGCAGGCCCCTTTGGCGAGGTCGGCGCGCTTCGTGGTCGAGACGAGCGCGCTGATGGTCTGGCCATTGGCGCTCGTCGCGAGCCACGCGCCCTTCTCCGATGCGACGACGCCTGCGGGCACCGCATCGGTGACGACGAGCGGCAGGACCACCTCACCGAGATCGTTCCAGACACGCACCTTCGCGCCGCCCTCGAGCTTGCGCGCCGCCGCATCCGCCGGGTTCATCAGCAGAGGCGGCGTCTCGTTGGCCCTGCCACCCTCGCCGAGCAGCGTCGAGGAGACGCGCGCGTCCGAGGCGGGCGAGATCAGCATCAGCGGGTGACGATCGTCGCGCGGTCGGAAGGCCGCGAGGCGGGCGTCGGGTCCCCAGCGCTCGGCGAGGAGGTCGGACACCAGCTCGACCTTGCCGGACGGCGTGCCCGGCTTGTGCGTGACATAAAGGGCGAGCGGCCGGCCGTCGGGGGCCGTCATGCGCAGCGCCTCGCGGGTGGAGATCTGGCTGGGACGGCGGCCCTTCAGCGCCGGATGCGCGCCATCCACCGCCTCGTCGATCAGCTCCTTGTCGGTCGACTCGAAGCACGCATCGGTGAACCCGAAGCGCGCTGCAAGGCGACGGAAGATCTCCGTGTTGGGCAGCGCCTCGCCCACCGGCGGAATGACGGCCTCGGCCCGTTGCAGCCAGTGATGCCCGTAGGCGCCGTAGATGTCGTCCTGCTCGAAGTGCGTGGCCGCCGGCAGCACCACGTCGCAATAGGCCATGCTCTCGGTCATGGCGATCTCGATGCCGACGAGGAAGACGTCGTCGCGCTCGAGCCCCCGCCGCATGCGGTTCTGGTCGGCGTGCACCACCACGGGGTTGTGGTTGTAGATGAAAATGGACCGGAGAGGCGGCGCGACGTCGTCGTCGGTGAGGTGCCGGCCGACATCCATGATGTCGATCGTGCGCGTCGGGCCGGGCAGCAGATCGGGCCGGAGCAGCTTGGCCGGCGTCTTCGGAAACGCATTGCCTGCACCGAGCACGATGCCGTTCTGCGCATCGAGCTTGCCGAGCAGCGCCGGCAGCGTGATGGCGGCGCGGATGCCGCTGCCGCCATTGCGCCCGCGCTCCAGGCCGTTGCCCGGAGCCATGACCAGCGGATTGGCCTCCGCCATCCACCGCGCCAGCGTGCGGATGTCCTCGGCGGCGAGACCGCACACGTCAGCCGCCCGCGCGATCGTCCAAGGCCGGGCCGCGGTCATGAAGGCGTCGTAGCCGTGCACATTGGCCGCGATGAAGGCGCCATCGTGCGCGCCCTGCCGCTCGAGCTCGGCGGCAAGCGCGAAGCCGAGCACGACATCGGTGCCGGGCCGAAGTTGCAGGTGCAGGTCCGCCTGCTCGGCGATCTTGGTGCGAAGCGGGTCGACGACGACGAGCCGTCCGCCCTTGCGCATGGCCTGCCGGATGTAACGCACGTGTTGCAGGTTGGCGACGGTGGCGTTATTGCCCCAGACGACGTTGAGCCTGGCGTCCGCTGCCGCCTCGGGGCCGATGCCCGGCACGGCGCCGTAGGTGCCGGTCCAGGCCTCGGTGCGCACCGCGCCGCACATCGAGCGGCGGTAGAGCTGCGAGGCGCCGAGCTTGTGAAAGAACCGGGCCGACATGCTCTCCATCGCGAGGAGGCCGTGCGGTCCGGCATAGTTCAGCGGCATCACCGCCTCGCGCCCATGCCGGGCGATCACGTCGGAGACGCGCGCGTGGATGGTGTCGAGCGCCTCGCTCCACGAGATTCGCTCGAAGCTTCCTGAGCCCTTCGGCCCGACCCGGCGCATCGGATGCAGCAGCCGTTGCGGCCCGTGCACGAAGGCAGCGGAATGGTGCGCGACCTTGTTGCAGACAGCGCCGGCTGTAAGCGGCAGCGCCTCCGACCCTCGCACCTTCACGATGCGCCCTTCGTCGACGGTGACGGTCAGGCTGCAGGTGTCGGGGCAGTCGAGCGTGCACACGCTCGGGCGATCCTCGAGAGCCATGATTGCCTCCTGGGCGGCCGGATGGGCGATGCGAGCCGCATTCTAGCGCCAGACGGCTACGCGTGTCGCGCCGGTCGTGAGCTACCCGATGCCCGCATCACGATGGCCGTCCGGTCGCAACGCGGATTGCTCGTCGCAAGCGCCACTCTGGAGTGTGCCGCTGGCCGGATCACGCTATGCTCTCCGGACACATTGGGCGAGGATCGATCACGTGGCACAGCAGTCGACCGTTTCCGTCATGAGCGGCCTCGCCCTCGAGGTGGCCGTCAACCGCTGGCTCAAGCCGAGCTTCGAGCGGGACACCAGCTATCGCCTCGACGTCGACTGGCGCCCGACGGCGGCCATCATGAAATCCATCGGCGAGGGAAGCCGCGCCGACGTCGTGATCGCCATCGCCGAGTCGATGGACAAGCTCTGCGCCTCGGGCGTAGTGCGCAAAGAGACGCGCGCCCGGCTCGCGGACTCGATCCTGGGTGTCGGCGTGAAGGCCGGGGCGCCCCGGCCCGACCTCTCGACGGTCGATGCCTTCAAGCGCGCGATGACCGGCGCCCGTGCCGTCGCCTACTCGAAGGCGGGCGCCAGCGGCATCTACTTCGCCGGCCTCATCGCGCGCCTCGGCATCGCCGCGGAGGTCAACGCTCGCGCCGTGATCATTCCGATGGGCTTCACGGCCGAGAAAGTCGCGAGCGGCGAGGCCGACCTCGCCATCCAGCAGGTGAGCGAGCTGATGTCCGTGCCGGGCATCGACGTCGCCGGGCCGTTTCCGGCCGAAGTCCAGACCATCTCGACGTTCGAGGCGGCCATCTTCACCGACGCGTCGAACCCGGCGGGGGCTGCCGCTTTCATGGCGCTGCTCACCTCGGCCAGCGCGGCCAAGGCCTACGCCGACGGTGGGCTGGTCTCGCGCCTTCCCTCAGCCTGATCCCAAAGCAGAGAAATCCCAATCTCATGCCCGCCAAACCCCGCATCGTCCTGCTGCATGGCACGCCCGTCGCCGTCGAGCCAATTCAACGCTCGTTCGCGAGCCGCTGGCCGGAGGCCGAGACGGTCAATCTGCTCGACGACTCGCTCTCCGTCGACCGCGCCAAGGACCCAGACCTCACGCCGCGCATGTACGAGCGCTTCCTCGAGCTCGGCGGCTATGCCCGGCGGATCGGCGCCGACGCCATCCTGGTCACGTGCTCGGCTTTCGGACCGGCAATCGCGCGGATGGCGGAGGAGCTGACCATTCCCGTGCTGAAGCCCAACGAGGCCATGTTCCGCGAGGCGATGGCCAAGGGAAAAACAATCGGCATGCTGGCGACCTTCGCGCCGTCGCTGCCGACCATGACGGAGGAGTTCGAGCAGTTCGTCGCGGAGGCCGGCACGAAGGCGACGCTCCGCAGCATCGTCGTCGAGGGAGCGATGGATGCGCTGAGGAAGGGCGATGCGGCGCGCCACAACCAGCTCGTCGCCGCGCGCGCGCCGGAGCTCGCCGACTGCGACGCGATCATGCTGGCGCATTTCTCCACCTCGCGCGCCGCGGAGGCCGTGAGCGCTGCCGTGAAGACGCCCGTGCTCACCGCGCCCGACGCCGCCGTGGACCTGCTGCAGGCCATCGTGGCGGTTTGATCAGTACCTGATCACCGGCGCCAGGCCGCTGGCGCCGGGGCCGAGGATGCGCGGTAGCTCCTTCGGTGCGTCCTCGAAGGCGATCTCATCGGCGACGAGCGCATCGAGGCGGTCGTCGGCGAGGAGGCGCAGAGCCGCCTCCATGCGGCGGCGGTAGTCCCAGCGGGGACGGCGGCCCGGCGAGATCTGCCCGACCTGGGACGAGACGAGGCGCAGCCGCTGGCTGTGGAAGGCCCCGCCGAGGCGCACCGGCGTCTCGCGGTCGCCGTACCAGGAGAGCTCGACGATGGTGGCCTCCATGCCAGCCGCGGCAATGGCCGTATTCAGGCCGGGGGCGCTGACGCTGGTGTGAAACACCACGTCGGCCTTGGCTGGAAGCGGCACGGTCGAGAAGCTGGCTCCGAGACTTTCGACCAGCGCGCGCCGCTCCTCGGCGACGTCGATCACGGTGACGTCGGCACCAGGAAGGCGTGCGGCGAGCGCGGTCACCATCAGCCCGACGATGCCCGCGCCAACCACGACGATACGGTCGGCGGGACCGGCGCCCGAGTCCCACAGCGCGTTCAGGGCGGTTTCCATGTTGGCGGCCAGGGTTGCTCGACGCGCGGGAACGTCGTCCGGCACGGGGACCAGCATACCCGCCGGAGCCAGGAACTGGTCCTGGTGGGGATGCAGGCAGAACACGGTGCGGCCCACGAGCTCGGGCGGTCCCACCTCCACGCTGCCGACCGCGCAGTAGCCGTACTTCACCGGGAACGGGA
>JBFWQN010000382.1:0-5586 GCA_050249405.1 Hyphomicrobiaceae bacterium
GCGTCGCCTCGGGCAGGCGCTCGAGCTCCTGCTTGAGGCGGACTTGCTTGCCTTCGATGTCCGACAGCGTGCGTTGGGCCCGCTGCCGGATATCGTCGTAGCTCGACGAGAAGCGCGACTGCATCGTGCCGAGCTCCTGGCTGACCTCGCGCGACACCGACTGAAATTTCTCCCGGATGTCCGCGACGGCCTTCTCGGTCTCGCCGCCGGCCGTGGCCCGCAGACGCTCCATCTCCTGGTAGGCGCGGCGCGACTGCTCCTCGACGCCCTTGGCGAGCTGCTCGCTCGCCGTCAGCGCCCGGCTCTCGAGCTTGTCCACCGTCCCTTCCAGCCGTGCCGGATAGGTCTGCATCACCTTGTCGATGTCCTCGGCCCGGCTCGAGATCTGCTCGAGGGTGCGGCCGAGATCGGCCTGGCGCTGGCGCAGGCTCTGGTCGATGCGTTGGTTCGCGCTCTCGAGGGCACTCGCCGCCTGCAGCATGGTCTGGCCCTGCTGGTCGAAGCGGCTGGTGACGCCGGCGATCTGGCCGACGAGCGTGTCGGAGAGATTGCGCAGCAGCTCCGCCTGCCCGGCGAGCCCGTCGATTGCCTGCACCGACTGACGGGTGACGTTCTCGCTCGCCCGCCGCACGGCGTTGACGCCATGCATGATCTGCTCGTCGAGCTGGCCGGCCTGACGACCGAGCACCTGGGCGATCTCCTGGGCGTGCGTGTCGAGCGTGGTGGACAGGGCGCGCGCCTTGTCGGCAACGGTGCTGTCGATCGCCACCGTGGTGCGCACGAGCTGGTCGTCGAGCAGCTTCATGCGCTCGGTGAAGGCATCGTCGAGCGCGCGCGTACGCTGAACGAGCTGCTGGTCGAGACCGTGCTGGCGGGCCTCCAGCGTGACGTCCAGCGCCTTCGTGTACTCCTCGAGCACGGCTTGCAGCCCCTCCGTGCGCTGCGTGAGCGACCCTTCGATTCTCGCCGAGGCGGCTTCGAGCGCACTTTCCAGGCGTTGCGTACGCTCGCCGAGGCCTCCTTCGAGCCGGACCGCGGTTTGATCCAGCATGCCTTTGAGCTGCTCCGTGCGTTGTCCGAGCGCCGTGTCGAGCCCGCCGGCGAAGCCGCCGAACGCGGCTTCCATGTCCTCGGTGTGAGTTGCGAGTGCCTCCTGCAACTCGATGGAGCGGGTGGAGAGGGTGCTCTCGAGCTCGGCTCGCCCGCCCTGCAGTGCCGCCGCGATCTCGAGGGTCCTAGCCTCGAGCGCGGTCTTGATCTCGGCAGTGCGGTCCGTGAGCGTGCCGGCGATCTCGGCGGCGTGGCTGGAGAGGACGCCATGCAACTCCTGCGTGCGGGCGCCGACCGAGGACGCGAGCTGTGTGGCGTTGACGGCCAGTGACTGCTCGAGGGCTACCAGGTTCTGCCCGGCCTGCTCGATGAAGCGGGCGAGCTTCACCTGCTGGTCGGCCAGCTTGTCGACGAGCGTCGGAATGTCGCCGCCGAGCTCCTTCAGCGAGTGGCTGACGCGCTCGCTGGTGTTGACGAGGGCATTGCGCTCGCCGGCGAGCTCGTCGAGAAGACCGCGGATGCGGTTCTCGTTTTGCGTGTACGACCGCTCGAGGCTCGCCACCTCGTTGTGGACCAGCGCCTCGAGCTCCCCCGCCCGCCCGAGCGCCCGCGAGACGGCCTCGTTCATATGGTTGACCTGCCGGCGAACCGCCTGGCCGACCGAGGCGATCTGCTGCTCGGACATGCGGTCCGGCTCGGCCAGGCGGATGGCCACCTCGGTCATGGCCGACGACATCAGCCGAAGCTCTTGGGCGCGCCAGACCAGCAGGGCGATGAACCAGAAGACGGCAATGGGCAGCACCACGGTGGCGGCGAGCGTGATCGCCGTCGGCCGCGTCAGCATCTCGAGAAATGTGGGTGCGCGCTGCAACTCGGGTGCCAGCATGGCCCAGCCGAGCAGGACGCCGCACAGGGCCCAGACGACGCTCGCGATCGCCGCCACGTGCATCGGCCGTTGCGACGGCTTCTCGTGCAACGCGAAGATCAGGCCGCCGATCGACGGCAGGTCGTCGTTGGCGGCCACCTGGGCACGCGGCGTGCCCGCTGCCCGCCGCTTCGCCGTTCGCCGCGTCGCCGCCTCGGGGACCTCCACCGGACGCGCGCCGGAGGGATTCTCAGCCGGCGGGACCGTGTGGGCTCCGGGGGGAGGCGTGAAAGTCGGAGGCGCCTCGGCCCGCTGTGGATGGCTGCCTGGAGCCAGCGGTGGCGGCGGTGCCGCGGCGCTGCGCGACCCACCCGGCTGCGGCAGGGGCGGTGGCGCACCATCGGAGCGGCCGGCCGGAGGCGGCACGGGCGATCCGTCCGCTGACGACTCCTCCGGGCTCGCTGGCACGCGTTTCGACGTCTCTTGCGGCATCGCCGTGATGACCCCCGCCGGCGCCCAGGCGCCGTCCCCTCCATCCGGCAGCGACCGAGACCGCACTGCGGCAGGTGTGCGTCATGACCTGCCTTCCCCCAGTACGACCTCTGCCCCCGTGCTCCGGCCGTCCGCTCGCATTCGGCCATACTGGCCGCTTTTGTGGCGAAACGAAGATATGCCCGTGCCGATGCACAAGGTAAAGATCGACTTCAAGGCCGGCTGCGAATTGCCCCGTGGTTTTTACGCGGACTTATCGGGCTGATGGCATGTTGAGCCCGTGCCCGGGCGCCTGCTCGCCCGGAGGAGTCGGGAGAATGCATATCATGCAGATGTCGGCAGCGCCCGAAGCGCAAGTCCCGGCCGTGCGCCGCCCAGGGGCGCCGATCGATCATGCGCACCTGTCGCGCTACACGTTCGGCAACCGCGCCCTCGAGATAGAGGTGTTGCAACTGTTCGCCGATCAGGCGCCGCAGTATCTCGACCAGCTGCGGAAGGCCGTCACCGAGAAGTCGTGGCGCGACGCGGCGCATACGCTCAAGGGCTCGGCGAAGGCGGTCGGGGCGATTCGCGTGGCCGAGCGGGCGGAGCGGGCCGAGGCGCTGAGGGCGACACCCGACCCGCTGGTGCGCGAGCGGGCCGTGGTCGCCATCGAGGAAGCCCTCGAAGAGGCGCGGAGCCACATTCTTCAGTTGCAGGCGAGCGTTTGAGCGTCTCGGAGCGCGCAGAGCGGCGGCCTGTCGCACCGTTCGGGTAGGAAGTTCGGGACCAGCGACCGCCTGTTCCTTGAAAACACGTTGCGCCGCGGCTAGATCTGCGCGTCGCGGCCGGCCCGGGATGTCCCGACGGCAGCGGATCGGCAGGCAACGGGCCGCCGATCGCCCTCGTGCCTCCCGGCGCCCGGAAAGGTGGACCTCGTCACATGGCAAAGATCACGTTCGTCCAGCCGGACGGCAAGAAGCAGGTCGTGACGGCGGAGACCGGTCTGACCGTGATGGAGGCCGCCAAGAAGGCGCTCGTGCCCGGCATCGAGGCCGAGTGTGGAGGCGCCTGCGCCTGTGCCACCTGCCACGTCTACGTCGACGGCGCCTGGACGGCCAAGGTCGGCAAGCCGAACGAGATGGAGGCGGACATGCTCGATTTCGCCTTCGACGTGCGCGACGAGAGCCGGTTGTCCTGCCAGATCAAGGTGACGGACGCCCTCGACGGGCTCGTGCTCCGGGTGCCGGCGAAGCAATTCTAGGCGACGGTCGCGGCGCCCGGCTCGACTGGGCGCTTGCGGGCGGCCACGGCTGCAATCATCCTTGCTGCGAAAGCAAGGAGAACGCCAATGCAACTCGAAGGCAAGTCCGCCATCGTTACCGGTGCCGGTCAGGGGATCGGTCGTGCGGCCGCCGAGGCGCTGGCCCGGGCGGGCGCCGATGTCGCCTGCGTCGACATCAATGCCCAGACCGCCGAGGACGCCGCCGCTGCCGTTCGTGGTCTCGGCCGCAAGGCGCTCGCCATCGCCGCCGACCTCGGCAGCCTCCCGGACATCGACCGCATGGTGGCCGAGACGGTCCGCAGCCTCGGCAAGGTGGATATTCTCGTCAACAACGCCGGTGTCACGCGCCGCGCCTACATCATGGATCTGACCGAGGCGGACTGGGATCGCATCCACCGCGTCAACGCCAAGGGCGTCTTCTTTGCTCTGCAGCGGGTCGCCCGCGAGATGATCCCGCGCCGGTCGGGTGTCATCGTCAACGTGGCCTCGGTGGCGGGCAAAGGCTTCCACGGCACCTCGAACGCCATCTACGCGGCCTCGAAAGGGGCCGTGATCAGCCTCACCTACACCGCCGCCCAGCAGCTCGCCCCGCATGACATCAACGTCAACGCGGTCTGTCCCGGCCTCGTGAGGACGGCCATCGTCGAGGACCTGTTCAAGACGCGCGCCGCCAAGGAAGGCCGCAGCATTGCGGAGGTCGAGCGGGATGCCGTCGCCGAGGTGCCGCTGAAGCGGGCCAACGAGCCGTCCGACATCGCCGACGCCATCGTGTTCCTGGCCTCGCCCGCCGCGCGCAACATCACCGGCCAGACGCTCAACATCGACGGCGGCCTCATTCCGGATTGACCGGATCAGGCGTCCTGCGGCTCGGTCGCGGGATGCCGCGCGTTAGTCGCGGTCGGACGCTGGATCGGCGGCGCCGGGCCGAGCGGTGCTGGCTCGGCCTGTGCCGGCAACTCGCTGGGCTGGACCTGCTGCTCCGTCCGTACCGGCACCGCAATGTCGATCCCGTCCGCCAGCTCGGCAACGATGGACGGCAGGGGCGGCGGGATCGACCTGATGGGCTCGAGCCCGGCGCCCGGATCGGCAGGAGTGGCTTTGTCGCACGGCGGCGCTGCGACTACGACATCGGCGACCGTACCTGTGTCTGGGTCCCCTGCGGTCGTCGAAGCCTTGGCGGCAGTTGCCGGCCGCGCGGTGGTCAGCCGCGGCTCGGAGGGCGCGCTCTCGAGGAGAGGCATGAACACGACGCCGGTGCCGCCACCCGGCTGGTCGACCACGCTGATCCTCGGGTCGAGGTGGGCAAGCTCGCGCATCAGGGTCTTGTAGCTTCCGGTCCCGAGATACGCCGACGAGCCCTGCCGCTTGAAGCCGGGCACGCGCTCGAGCTCCGTCAGCACGCGTTTCTGCGCCACGTAGTTGCGGGGCTGCTGTAGCAGCAGACGCGCCACGCGCTGTGCCGCGAGCGCGCGTGCCGTGGTCTCGTCCGTTGCCGGCCTGGCAATGCGGGGCGGCTGGGTCCGCGGCTGAGTCCGTGGGGTGTCGAGCAGGGCTGCGACGGCGGGCTTGGGCGCCGGCACGGCGGCAGCGGCCTTCCCCTCGAGGGGACGCCGGCCCAGAAGCCGGCCGAGCAGAGTGCGGCGCGAGCGACGATATTGCGCGGCCTCCGCCAAGCGGCGCGAGGGAATGAGGATGTCGGCATTGAGCTGGTAGGTGGTGTGAATATTCGGCCGGTGCTCCGTCACCACGATCGCCGAGCGCTTGGCCTTGTGCTTCAGGCGCTCCAGCACCGGCACGAAGTCGCTGTCGCCCGTCAACAGGATGACCTCGTCGATCTCGGCGCGCGTATAGGTCGTCTCGACCACATCCATGGCCATCCGGATATCGGCGCCATTCTTCAGGCCTGCGAACTTGC
>JBFWQN010000383.1:0-5580 GCA_050249405.1 Hyphomicrobiaceae bacterium
GCCATGCTGGTGTCTACAGCACGTGGTCGCGCCTCAACTCTGTCGAGGTTGGTCAGGCCGCGCTTTACCGCTTCGCTCTTCTTGCGCCGCTGTCGTCACGTACCGCGGAAGACCTGAGGCGGACGCCACCGACCCGATAGCTGGCGCCTCAACGAATGCGGATCTCGATGATCGGGATGGTGGGTATGGCGCCGTGCCGGAAGCCGGAGAGACTGATATCAAGCCGGTCACTATCGAACCTGACGGGAACGTCGAACTCGAAGCCTGCCGTCACGCCGGCCCCGGACTCTGGCGCTTTTCCGGCTCGGAACACCACATAGCCCGTTGTGGCATCGATATCGAAATCGACGCCCTCGGTGGCGGTGACGCCTGCCACCGAGACCATCACGGAGCCCGCCACCGGCTTGCTGATCGGTCGAAGATATGGTGCGTGGAAAGATCCGTAGCGCTTGGTGATGGCGAATGATTCATTCTCGCCGTCGCCTACACCCAGCAGCTGGTCCGCGGCACTGGGCATCTGCTCCGGCGGGCAGGACCGGAAATCGGCGTGGTCTTTCCAGCGAAATCCAAATAATCTTCCCCGCCGCTCCTCGAAAAATGCGATGACGTCGTGAAGGTCGTCCAGCGATCGGATTCCGTATCCCGCGTTATACGATCTGCGCGCATGTGCCCACCGCGCATTGCGCTCCTCGAAGCCCGAGCCCATCACGACGACATCCGTACGCCGCTCGGGCCCTCCGGTCGCACCCAGCGAGACGTGCGGAGGAAACCTTATCTCGTGAAATCCCATCGTGATGAGCGACCTTCAGAGGTTTCTGTGGCCTTGGCCGACCACGCGCGCGAGCATCGCGGCGACCTGGGTCTCGGAACGGCGGAAGCTTTCGACATCGGGGGTCGATATATTGAGCACGATGCTCGTCGGCGCCGCTGCAGACCTGGCCACCGCGTCAAACCCGCGCGAAGCGACAGGGCCGGCGATATGGCTTGCCGCCGCGCTGGTGACGGACGACAATCCCGTCGGCGAAGCGACCATACCGGCAGACGTAAAAGGCGAAGGGGCCGCCAGGAGGGACTGGAATGCCGTCCCGAACGCCGATTCCAGTGGCTTGAAGGCCGCCCCGAGCGCCAGACGAGAGAGACCAAGTGCGAGCGTGCGCATTACGTCGCCGAGCCCCTTTCCCTGGATCGCAAGGTCCAGAAATGCGCTCGTCATGGTTCTGCCGAACTGGCGGCCCAGCTGAGTGGAATTCGCAAGCTCCAATCCGAATTGTCGCTGGCTGGCTGTCATTGCATCGATCTGGGTCTGCAGCTGCGCAATCTCCTCGATGCTGAGCCCAATCATGGGAACGCCGCCAGAAAACACTTCATTTGCCATCAGCCACGCTTCTTTTCTTGACTTGTCGCCACATCGGGGAACCGCTTCATCAAAGAGACGAGCCCGCGTCGGTCGAGGGGCAAAGCGATGCCACCGCCATTCACAATCGTGAGTGCGGCCCTCAGCTCACGCGGCGTCATCGACCAGAATTGTCGAGGCGGCAAGCGCAGTATACCAAAGCCTACTGCCATCACCGCCTCCCAAGGAAAGGGAGCGGCGCGCCCTCGCCCGCAGACCCGTCGAATGCAGCCGGGTCCGCTGTTGCGCGCACGCCATCCTTCTGGGCAGCAGCCCCGAATGTCGCAGTCAGCAAGCGCGCGACGGCATCGACAAATCCTGCAGCACCGCCGTCGGCCTGCAAGCGGGCAATATCATTGTCACGCAAGTCGTGGCCGGCTCCTCTAAGCCCAGCTCCGAGAACACGTATCGCGTCGCGCGCGGACAGTCGCCCCGCCGCAAATCGATTGGCCAATGCGAGCATATCCTCCTCGCCGAATGCGGCTTCGAGCTCGGCGAGAGCACCGAGCGTCAGGCATAGCGTCATGGGTCGCCCATCGAAGTGCGCCTCGATCTCTCCGCGATGGAGATTGGCCATGATCGGACTCCTTTGCGTAATGTTCATACCGCCGAGAACTCGAGGGCTCCAGCCGACTCAAGCGTGATCTCGAATGTAATCTCGGCGTCATGCCGCCCCGACAATTCGAAGGCGGATATCTGGAACGGGGCTTCGATGGTTCCGAATTCCGGCACGATAATCTGCCAATTGCGGATCGTCCCTTCGAAGACATAGCCTCTCACGATCTCGTCGGAAGCCGCGTCCTTGAAGACGCCAGCGCCAGTCACACGCGCGGATTTGACGCCTGCTCCCGAAAGCAGCTCGCGCCAACGCCCGACCGATTCAGAGTGCGTGACGTCAATGGTCTGGGAGTTGACCGAAATGCTGCGTGAGCGCAGGCCGGCAACGGTCACAAATGTCCCGGAGCCGTCCGCATCCACCTTCAGGAGCAGGTCTTTGCCTTTTTGAGCGGCCATGATCAGGATTTCTCACTCAACTATGTGTACTGCCGGCACGCGGATGCGGTGACATGAAGCAGACTGGCGCCATGACGTTCCGCAATCGAGGCCGTCATTCCGGCTCGGTGACCGCGCGCAGACGCACAATGCCGTGATAAGTGTCGCCGTCGGCCTCGCGGCGCGCCTCGGATAGCTCGTGCCGGAGATTCACCAGACGGTGCCCTTCCAACGAAAGCGATCGCTCGTGCAGAGCCGCTCTCAGCGCCCCCATGAGCTCGTGCGTCTCGCGCCGCCCTTCGGCCCGGGACCAGACATGCAATGTCAGAATGTGCTCGTCGCCGTCCTCGGAGCCGGTGCTCCAATCACGCACAGCCGTCTGCCCGAGCGTAAGATAGGGAAAGGACGCTTTTTGAGGAACATCGTCGTAGATGCGCGGCGCTCCCAGCATGGCGATAACCCCCGTATCCTCGGCCAGCGCCTGAAAAATCGCCTTTTGCAAAGACCAACTCGAGCTCGGCACGGCCTGGCTCCCTCTTTTCTCGCTGGATCACAACGCATCACATCAAAGCGGTCGCTCCCGGCAACGGCAGCTGAGCCTTCGTCGGCGGCCATCGACGTCGTGCACGGCAATGATTTCGAGAAGGCGCGCGCCCAGGCGGAAGCGCATCGAAGGCTCGATGTCGGTCCGATATCGAATAGAAACGTGACTGACGAGACTGCCGGCCAGCCCTTCGCCGAGCACCGTCTCGTCGCCGGTCGCCCCGGCAACGGAGGCCCACATCTCAGCGACCGGCGCCCACGATACGATGGCTCCGCCGCCGCCATCGCCGGACCGAACCGCAGCCTCGAGCACGATGCGCTGCCTCATCGCACCGATCGGCACTGTGCTCACAGACGCCTCCGTCGATAAGGTGCAAGCAGCTCAGATACCATCGTGGGAATGCTGCTCGCGCTTCCTCCTATCTCGACCGGCTCGCGGTTCTCGTGCCAATGGGCGATCAAGAGCAGCAGTGCGTGCCGGATCGGGGCCGGCACGTCCGAAGGTGCCGCGCCAAAACCGGCCGTGAAATCGATCTCGACTCCATTCACGGCGCGGCCAGGGGCGAGAGTGGGCGCAGTTGCGAGCGGCACCAGACGGGGGGGCAACCCAAGACCATCGAGGAGGAAGTGGTCCGGCGACAGCAATTGCGATGTGCCATCCTCGTTCCAGAGCCTCACCTGAGCAATTGCCGCGACAGGGCGAAGCGGCAACTGCAGCCGTCCCGACCTCGGCCATCGATCGAGAAACATCGACCAGCCCTGGGTGATCAGCGCGAGTCCGAGCGCAGCCTCGATGTGCAGGCGGGACGTCACGATGAGGCTCTGGATAAGAGCATCCTCGGCCATATGATCCACGCGCAGATGGGCCTTGGCCTCGACCAATGAAACGGGCTCGAGGGCCGGACCGCTCGTCATGACGAGAGACATGGCAAATCCAGTGTGACGGATGGCACAAAAAGTGGAGACAGCACGCAACCGCGTCTGTTTCCACCTGCTCGGGTCAGACTGCGAACTTCAGCAGCTTGATCGCATTGAAATCCTGCACTCCGCCGCCCACGCGCTTCGTCGTGTAGAAGAGGACGTATGGCTTGGACGAATAGGGATCGCGAAGCACGCGGATGCCAACCCGGTCGACGACCAGATAGCCACGACGGAAATCTCCGAAGGCAATAGCCGTGGCATCGGCAGCGATATTCGGCATGGACTCCGATTCGGCGACGGGATGGCCGAGCAGTGTCGGCGCATCGCCGGGCCGGCCCGCCGGCTGCCAGATGTAGTTGCCATCGGCGTCCTTGAACTTGCGAATGGCGGCTTCGGTCGCGCGGTTCATGACGAAGTGGGCATTCGCCCGGTAGCTGCTCTTCACCGAGTAGGCGAGGTCGATGAGCTTGTCCGTCGGATTGGATGCCGGGAATGCGCCGGCGACGCCCGTGGCGACGAAGCCGATATTGCCCCAGCTCCAGGAGGATTCCGCCGTTTTCGGATAGTCGAGAAAGCCGCGTGGCTTGTTGTTGCCGTCACCGGTGACGAAGGCGGCGCCCTCCTGCTCGGCGAAGGCAAGGCGCACCTCCTCGGCGATCCACTCGTCGATATTGACGGCAGAGTCGTCGAGAAGCTGCGGCGTCGCCGCCGGCATAGCGTAGAGCTCCATCGTCGGAAACGACAGCTCGGCGAGGGTCGGCGAGCTGGTCTGAGGCCGGGCGGCCGTCTCCCCGACCCAACCGGTGCCAGGGCCAGTCACCGAGAACGGCTTCTTGAAAACCGAGCTCGATACCTGTCGGACGCCGGCAATGGCGCGGATCGGCGAGATGTCCTTCAGCGCCATGTTGACGGTGCGCTCGGTCTCGTCGGGGACGAGATAGCCGCCGTCGGCGCCGCTGCCTGCAGAGAGGGCCTTCTGCTCGAGGCCGTGCAGGGCCGAGGTTTCGCCTTTGCGGACGTAGGTTTCGAACGCGGCCTTGTGGGCGACCTCGGTACGGCTGGACGGCTCGCCGGTGCCGGAAAGATGCGGGCGGCGAGTCTTCAGCGTCAGCTCGTCGAGGGCGCGGTCGATGCGCGCGAGCTTGTCGACGGTGACGACGTCGCTCGCTCCCCGCGACTTCAGCTCGGCGAGGGCGCGGTCGTTCGTCTCCTTGTAGGCCTCGAACGCACGCGCGAGGTCGTCGATGGCCAGGCCGAGATCGCCCGTGCCTTTCGTCTCGTAGGTGTCTTGCATGTGTCTGACTTGTCCTGCTCTTGGATCAGGTGCGGAGGAGCGTCGCGACGCGCGAGACGCGGGTGGCGAGCGCTCCTTTCGGATCGAGCCCCGCGGCAGCGTCCCGCATGCCGGCGAGGCCCTTGTGGCCGTGGCGCAGAAGTGCGCGGGCCTCGTTGCGCGTGAGCCCGGCATCCTGCGTGAGCCGGCGCTCCAACTCGCGCTCGGTCGGCAGAGCCGATACGAGCGGTCGCGGCCTGACGCTGCGAACTCGGGCATCCGGCAGCATCGGGAAAGTCACGATCGAAATTTCCCACAGATCGACCTTCTCGATCCGGCGAATTCCGCTGGCGCGATCGCGGTGCGCTTTCAGAGCGCGAAATCCGATCGAAAGGCCATCGATCGCCCCGGCACGCATCAGAGCCAGAACCTCGCGAGCGCGTGGCACCGCGGTTGC
>JBFWQN010000384.1:0-5543 GCA_050249405.1 Hyphomicrobiaceae bacterium
GGTGAAGGGCATCGCAACTTCGACAGACGCCGCGAGGCATGTCATGAAAGATGACACGGATCACATGGCCCTCGGGAAGCGTTGACAGACGGTCCCACGCCCAGCCTTTCCTCCGAGCCCGAACCAGGATCGATGACACTTCCGTCGCTGACCGAGCCGGAAAACCTCGCCGTGTTCCTCGATTTCGATGGAACGCTCGTGGAAATCGCCGAGCGCCCCGATGCCGTGGCCGTTGCGGAGGAGACGCGTACGGCCCTCGGCCGCCTGCAGACCGCGCTTGGCGGCGCGCTGGCGATCGTCACGGGTCGCGAGATCGAGGTGATCGACGCCATGCTGCTGCCGTTCCGCTGCCCGGTGGCCGGGATCCACGGCTTGACGCGCCGCGATGCGGCCGGTCGCGCGCATGCGACAGCGGTTGGAGAGGAGCTCGTCGCGCACGCGCTGGGCGCACTCGCGCCCCTCCTCGCAAGCGAGCCGGGGCTCCTGCTCGAGCGCAAGTCGCACGCCATCGCGCTGCACTATCGTGCGCGGCCGGACCTCGAGGGTGTTGTCCTCGCGACGATGGAGAAGATTGCAGACGCCGTTCCGGAAACGCGCGTCGTTCGTGGAAAGATGGTCGTGGAGGCGCGCCCGGGAGGCGGCGACAAGGGGACCGCTGTCGCGGACTTCCTGGCCGAGCCGCCCTTCCTCGGCCGCACTCCCGTGTTCGCGGGGGACGACGAGACGGACGAGGACGCCTTCCGGCTGGTGAATGCGCGCGGCGGCTTCTCCGTCAAGATCGGGGGAGGCGTGACGAGCGCCACTTTCAGGGCCGAGAGCACGGCAGCGTTTCTCGCATGGCTCGTCGCGACCGCAGAACGTCTCGAGAAGGGAGCAAGCATTGGCTGAGGGAAGCTCGAAAGCCGGCGCCAGCCAGTCGCTGGATCTGGCACTCGTCGGCAATTGCGCCATCGGAGCGCTGATCGACAAGGCCGGCCGCATCGTCTGGGCCTGCTTTCCCCGCTTCGACGGAGATCCCGTGTTTCATGCTCTGCTGGGCGCGCCCGCGGGCGATCCGGGCGGCGGCGTTTTCGAGATCGTGCTCGAGGACATGACGGTCGCGCGTCGTGCCTACGTTCCGAGCACTGCCATTCTCCGCACCGTCCTCGAAGGTCCCTCCGGCGCCATCGAGATCACCGATTTCGCACCCCGTTTCAAATGGCGCGAGCGCTCGTTTCGCCCGCAGATGCTGGTGCGCCGCGTGCGTCCACTGAGCGGCAGCCCCCGCGTCCGGGTCGTGCTCCGCCCCGGCATGGCCTGCGGCAAGGAGCGTCGGGCCATGACGCAGGGATCGAATCATATCCGGTACGTCGGGCAGGATCTGACCCTCCGTCTCACGACGGATGCCGCCATCGACTACGTGATCACCGAGACGCCGTTCATCGTCGATGCGCCCTTCGATCTGATTCTCGGGCCCGACGAGACGCTCGACGGCGGCGTCGGCGAGACCGCGCGCAACTTCGAGGAGCGGACGCTCGATTATTGGCGGACCTGGGTGCATCGCCTCGCGCTGCCGCTCGAATGGCAGGATGCGGTGATCCGGGCCGCGATCACGCTGAAGCTGTGCAGCTACGAGCCGACCGGCGCCATCGTTGCAGCCATGACCTCGTCGATCCCCGAGGCGCCTGGCTCGGGCCGCAACTGGGATTACCGGTTCTGCTGGGTGCGCGACGCCTTTTTCGTGGTCCGCGCGCTGAACTCGCTCGCTGCAGTGCGCACGATGGAGCTTTATTTCCGTTGGTTGATGAACGTGGTCGCGGGGGCTCGGAGTGGGCACATCCAGCCCGTCTACGGCATCGGTCTCGAGACGCGTCTCGACGAGCGCATCGTGGCGGAGCTGCCCGGCTACCGCGGCATGGGGCCGGTCCGCATCGGCAATCAGGCTTACAGTCAGTTCCAGCACGACACCTACGGCAATATCATCCTCGGCGCTGCGCCGGCATTCTTCGATCAGCGGCTCCTGATGTCGCCCGGGATCGAGGAGTTTCGCCGGCTCGAGGCCGTGGGCGAGCAGGCCTGGGTGCTGCACGACCAGCCGGATGCCGGCATGTGGGAGCTCAGGACCCGCATGCGACCGCACACCTCGTCGGCGATCATGAGCTGGGCCGGCTGCGATCGTCTGGCCAAGATCGCCCGCCACCTGGGGCTGGCAGACCGTGCGGCGCTCTGGCGGGAGCGAGCCGACACGATACGGCGCACCGTGCTCGATCGGTCGTGGTCGGAGGAACGCAAGGCCTTCGTCGAGAGTTTCGAAGGGCGTCACCTCGACGCGAGCGTGCTGCTCATGAGCGAGGTGGGCATGATCGAGGCCAGCGACGCGCGCTATGTCGCAACCGTCGAGGCGATGGAGCGGGTGCTGGCGCGTGGCCCGTTCATGATGCGCTACGAGGAGGCCGATGATTTCGGGGCGCCGGAGACCGCCTTCAATGTGTGTGCCTTCTGGCGCCTCGATGCGCTCGCCCGGATCGGGCGCAAAGAGGAGGCGCGGGAGCACTTCGCGGCGCTTCTGGCGGCCCGCAACCCGCTCGGCCTCATGTCCGAGGATACCGACGCGGTGACGGGGGAAGCTTGGGGCAATTTCCCGCAAACCTATTCGATGGTGGGGATCATCAACGGCGCGATGCGCCTGTCTCGGAGTTGGGAGTCGATGCTATGAGCCGACTGATCATTGCTTCCAACCGTGTGGTCGATCTCGAGAAGGGTGTGCAGTCGGGCGGTCTCGCGGTGGCGCTCGGCGAGGCGCTGCAACTCGGCCGTGGCGTCTGGTTCGGCTGGGATGGCACGATCGTCGAGGACGAGGCGGCGCTCGGCCTCAAGCTCGCGCAGCAGAACCGCATGCGCACCGCCACCGTGCCGCTGACGCGCAGCGAGTACGAGACCTACTATCTCGGCTTCGCCAACCGGGTGCTGTGGCCGGCCTTCCACTACCGACTCGACCTCGCCGTTTACGACAGCTCGTTCATCGAAGGCTATCGCCGGGTCAATCACCGCATGGCGACGCAGCTCGCAGCCCTGCTCGAGCCGGACGATCTCGTCTGGGTGCACGACTATCACATGATCCCCCTCGGCGAGGAGCTGCGACATCAGGGGTGCCGGCAGCGCATCGGCTTCTTCCTGCATATCCCGTTCCCGGCGCCCGAGATCTTCCGTGCCGTGCCGGAGAATGCCGCCCTCGCCGAAAGCATGTTCTCCTATGACGTCGTCGGCTTCCAGACGTCGGGCGATGCCGGGAACTTCGTCCGCTACATCGTCGACCAGTGCGGCGGCGTCGCCCTGCCGGACAATCGTGTCGCCTGCTTCGGCCGCACGATCACGGCCTGTGCCTTTCCGATCGGCATCGATCCCGACGCCATCTTCAAGATGGCGCACACACCCGAGGCCGAGGCACACATCGCCCGCCTGCAGCGCCGCAGCATGGCGAACATGTTCGTGCTCGGCGTCGACCGGCTCGACTACTCGAAGGGCCTTCCCGACCGCATGAAGGCGTTCCGCCGCATGCTCGAGATGCATCCCGAGATGCGCAAGTTCGTCACCCTGATGCAGATCGCGCCGCCGACGCGCGAGGACGTGGCGGCCTACGCCGAGATTCGCCAGGAGCTCGAAGGCCTGTCCGGCGCCATCAACGGCGAGTTCGGCGACTTCGACTGGACGCCGGTGCGCTATATCCATCGCGCGGTGCCGAGGGCGACGCTCGCGGCGCTGTTCCGAGGCAGCCAGGTGGGTCTCGTCACGCCGCTGCGCGACGGCATGAACCTCGTCGCCAAGGAGTATGTCGCCTCTCAGGACCCGGAGAGCCCGGGCGTGCTCGTCCTCTCGAAATTCGCCGGCGCCGCCGAGGACCTCGTGGAGGCGATCCTGGTCAACCCCTACGACACCGACGAGATGGCGATCTCGCTGCATCGCGCCCTGACCATGCCCGTGGAGGAGCGGCGCGAGCGCTACGAGGCGCTGATAGCGCGCGTGAAGAGAAACGACGTGCGCGGATGGCGCGAGTCGTTCCTCGAGGCGTTGCGCAACGCCGAGGCACCCGACGACGCCGCCGAGGAGGCGGAAGAGGCCGAGGCTTTTCCGGCCGGGGCCTACGCCGGCCGCGACGGCGAGGTCCGCAGGCTTCAGTAGCTCGGCTTGGTCGGGAACGGCGTGAGCTGCAACTCGTGGGACCAGCAGGACTGGTCCTGCGTATGCAGATACCAGACGGCCTCGGCGATCTTCACCGGATCGATGATCGTGTCCGGCTGCTTTTGAGCCTTTGGAAGCGCGCGGGTTCCGGGAGAATCGATCAGCCCGTCGATGACGATATTGGCGACGTGGACGCCGTGCTCTGAATATTCCTCGGTGAGCACCTGGGACAGCGTGCGCATCAGCACGCGCGGATAATAAAGCGACTCGCCCGTCTTGCGCTTCACGCCCCGCAGCGATTTCGAGTTGTTCGAGAAGAAGAGCGAGCCGGCGCCGCGGCGTCGCATGGCGGGCAGCACCTCCTTGGCCACGAGAAACGGCCCGCGTGCCGCGATGTGCAGCGCCGTGTCGAGCATCTCCACCGGGATGTGCTCGAGCAGCTCCTTCTCCGGCGGCAGGTCGCGGCCTTCCAGATAGCCGGCATTGTAGATCACGACCTCGGGATCGGCGGTATCCGTCCGGATGCGGGCGAACGCGCTCTGGATCGAGGCGTGGGAGACGAGATCGAGCTCGACCACGCCGCAATCGCCGCCCTGTGCGCGGATCGCATCGGCGAGCGCCGTCGCATTGGCGGCGGTCCGCGTCGTGAGCACGACGAAGAAGCCTTCCTTGGCGAGCTTCTGCGCGATGGCGCCGCCCACGCCCCAGCGCACGCCGACCGGCAGATCGCTGTCGTCGATCTCGCGGCCATGGGCCAGGCGCGTATTGCGGCCGTCCGCCTGCCACTTCGACGTGGCGCCGACCACGACGGCGACGGGCTTGCCCTTCGCGTTCATTCTGCCGCTCTGGCTCATCGGGACGCTTCCTCTCCGGCTCTCGCGGCTTCGAGCGGGCCGCGAGGCGATGCTAGGCTCGGGACAGCCCGAGGCCAAGCGGACGGTTGGGCCTCGGCTCGAGACGAGTGCGAAACGGTCGGCTCATCGCCGCTGCGAAGAGCCGGCGGCCCACGGAATCTTGGCGGCCAGCACCTCGGACGGGCCGAGAATTCGCGGCTCCTGGGCAAATTCCAGCTCGGCGAGCTGCGCCTTCACCAGGTCGACCAGCGCCTGGAATGAGACCGCAGGCTGCTTGCGGAGAATGCTTGCGAGGCTGAAAGTGAAGGCGCCGTGGCTCGTGGCACCATGCCTGTACTCGTAGGACAGCTCGCCTTCCGCGCAGGCCTCGATGATCGTGGGCAGATACGGTCCCAGCTCCTCGGGTGGCACTCCTTCCTTTCTCATTTTGTCGTACTGCGACTTCGAAAGGCCTCGCAGCATGCTCGCGCGACCGAGTCGCTTGGTCGTGCCGTTCTTGCCGAAGAACTTGGCGGCCACGCCCTTCTCGGT
>JBFWQN010000385.1:0-5537 GCA_050249405.1 Hyphomicrobiaceae bacterium
CATGAAGCTCATGTGGTTCCACCTGATGCCCTATACGGAGCTGCCGGACGACTTCAAGCAGAAGCATCCGTCGGTGTGGGTCGACATCCACTCGTCGCTCTTCGACCCGAAGCGCGCGCACCACATGTACAACGACTTCATGGACGAGATGGAGTTCGCGGCCGAGGTGGGCTTCGACGCAGTGTGCTGCAACGAGCACCACTCCAACGGCTACGGGCTGATGCCGTCGCCGAACCTGATCGCCTCGGCGCTCGCCCGGCGCACGACCGACACCGCCATCTGCGTCATGGGCAACTCGCTGGCGCTCTACAATCCTCCGACCCGCGTCGCAGAGGAGTTCGCCATGATCGACTGCATCTCGGGCGGTCGCCTCATCGCGGGCTTCCCCGTCGGCTCGCCGATGGACACCTGCTACGCCTACGGCCAGAATCCCTCGATGCTGCGCGAGCGCTATCTCGAGGCCCACGACCTGATCATGAGGGCGTGGACCGAGAAGGAGACGTTCGCCTTCAACGGCCGCTTCAACCAGCAGCGCTACATCAACATCTGGCCGCGGCCGATCCAGAGCGATCCGCACCCGCCCGTCTGGGTCCCCGGTGGAGGCTCGGTCGAGACGTGGCGTTGGTGTGCCGAGATGGACTACGTCTACTGCTATCTCTCCTACTACGGCTACAAGACCGGCCTCGGGGTCATGAAGGGCTTCTGGGAGGAGATGGACAAGCTCGGCAAGGACCGCAATCCCTTCCGGGCGGGCTTCCTGCAGTTCGTCGGCGTCGCCGAGACCCGCTCCGAGGCGCTCGAGCGCTACGCCGAGGCGGCCGAGTATTTCTATGGCCGCTGCCTCCACATCGACCCGCGCTTCGCCCAGCCGCCGGGCTACGTCACCGAGGCCACGCAGCGCGTCGGCCTGCAGAGCCAAGTGGTCAAGGCGGCCTCGTATCAGGAGAAGTTCAAGAGGCGGCCGACCACGATGCAGGAGATCGTCGACGACGGGTACGTCATCGTCGGCAACCCGGATGATGTGGTCGAGCAACTGCGCGAGGTCGCCGTCAACATGAACGTCGGCAACCTGATGATGCTGCTCCAGTACGGCAACATGTCGAAGGAGCTGACAAAGTACAACACGAAGCTCTTCGCCGAGAAAGTAATGCCCAAGCTGAAGCCGCTGTTCTCCGAGTGGGAGCACAAGTGGTGGCCGAAGCCGATGGAGCGCAAGGCGAGGGCGGACCTGCCGGCATTCCGGCCGGGGATGCAGGCGGCTGAATGAGCTTCTCGCAGATCAGCGCCGTGACCCCGCCGGACACGTCGCTGATCTGCGCCGGAAGCGCCGCCACAAGCGCTGTGGCGCCACTACCGCGCCATTGAACGTCGAGGCCCCGTTGCCGGTTCCCAGCGCGCGCAGAAAATCGACGAGCGCATGGGTAGCGGCCTTCCAAGGCAATCAAGCGCGTCGCCGGGCTCGCGGCGACGCGCTCATGCTGTACTCTCCCCGCTATTCGCCATGCCCGAGGAGCCGACCTTGACCATTACCTACTACATGACGCTCAACTCGCCCTGGAGCTACCTGGGCAGCGCAAAGCTCGCGGAGCTGGCTGCCAAGCACGGCCACGCGGTGGATATCAAGCCTTGCAAGTTCGGCGTGATCTTCCCCCAGACCGGCGGGCTGCCTCTGCCCAAGCGAGCGCCTGCGCGGCAAGCCTACCGCCTGATGGAGCTGAAGCGGTGGAGGGAGGTGCGCGGCCTGCCATTGGTCATCCAACCAAAGCATTTTCCTTCGGATGAAACGGCTGGGACGCGGCTGCTGATCGCCGCCAAGCTGCAAGGCAAGGATGCGCATCGGCTCGCAACCGAAATGGGTCGAGCGCTTTGGGAGCGCGAGGAAAGCCTCGCCGACGCGGAGGCCCTGAAGGCGGCCGCGGCCCGCGCCGGCCTCGACGCCGACAAGATCCGCAAGGATGCGCCGTCCGATTCAGATCTCGATCGGCTGCTCGACGCCTACACCGAGGAGGCCCTGTCGCGGGGGGTATTCGGCGCACCGACCTACTACCTCGAGAGCGGGGAATTCTTTTGGGGACAGGACCGTCTCGAGCTACTCGAGCGCGAACTGGCCAAGGCATGAGCGAAACCGCCGCGCGCATCCCAACGCGGGACTTGGAGCAGATCGTCGTCCGCGCGCTCGAGCGCGCGGACACGAGCCCGGCCAATGCGGCGAGTGTCGCGCGCGCGCTGGTCGCCGCGGAGGTCGATGGACAAGCGGGGCATGGCCTCTCTCGCGTGGCGAGCTACGCCGCACAGGCGCGAAGCGGCAAGGTCGACGGGCGGGCGGTGCCAGCGGCCGATCGAACGCGTCCTGCGACCCTCGTCGTCGATGCCGCGCACGGCTTCGCCTACCCGGCTCTTGATCTGGCCGTCTCGCAATTGCCCGGCGTGGCGCGGGAAGCTGGAATTGGCGCTGCCAGCATTCATCGGTCGCACCATGCGGGCGCCTTGGGCCTCGTTGCCGAGCGGCTTGCCGAGGTGGGGCTCGTCGCGCTGGTGCTGGCCAATACGCCGTCGGCAATGGCTGCGTGGGGCGGGCGCCGGCCGCTGCTCGGCACCAACCCGATAGCCTTCGCCGCGCCTCGCGCCAACAGCGCACCGCTCGTCGTGGACCTCGCCCTCTCCGAGGTGGCACGGGGGAAGATCGCCGCAGCCGCCCGCAGGGGCGAGCCTATCCCGCTCGGGTGGGCAACCGACAAAGCCGGCCAGCCCACCACCGATGCCAAAGCTGCGCTCGAGGGAACGCTCGCGCCGGCCGGGGGAGCCAAAGGCGCTGCGCTGGCGCTGATGGTCGAAATTCTGTGCGCGGCCGTCACAGGCGCCAGCTACGCACACGAGGCGACCTCGTTCCTGGATGCGAAAGGAGGGCCGCCAGGAACCGGGCAGTTGATCATCGCTCTCGACGCCGTCGCCCTCGGCGGCGAAGCATCGGCCGACCGCGTGGCGCTGCTCACGGGCCTCGTCGAGGCCGAGCCAGGCGTGAGGGTGCCCGGCGCGCGACGCGAGGCGCGCCGCGCCGAGGCCGCCAGCTCGGGCGTCGCCGTCGCGCCGGGTCTGCTCGAAGAGCTCCGCGCGCTCGCCGGCTGACGTGCCGGCAGCAGGCCGCGAAAGGTCACTCCCAGCGCAACTCGAACGGCGTCAGCCATATCTTCTGGGAGCCGCGCTTCGTCCCGGCGGGGAGCTCGCCGGCGGCGGCCTGCGCGAGCACCCCCCGGAGCTGCACCGAGGCCGTTGTACGGAAGACGAGATCGGTTCTCTTCAGGACGAGCTTGCCGTCCTGCCAGACGCGGAGCACGCCGTCGTTGCGACCGGGCGTGTTGAGCAGGATCTCCTGCTCGAGCTCGGTCCACTTGCCCGGCTGCAGCTTGAATCCGCTCGAGCTCGTCACGCCGAGCGACCGGCCTTCCGGCCAATCCGGCATATGCGCGAAAATGTCGGCGTCGCCCTGAGGGCCCCAGGTGTAGCGGGTCGAGAATGCCGACGCATCGTCTACAGCCGGACTGCTGCTGCGGCCCACGAGCCCGGGCAGACGACCGCCCTGGCCGAAGGCGAAGCCCTCCGGAACATACACGGAGTACGCGAGGCAAGCGGCCTGCGGCTGCTTGAAGGATTGCGGTGCCCAACTGAAGCCGATGCCTGCTGGCTGCTCCTCGGCGCGCGTCCCGCGTACGACGCTCGGGGCCGTGCCGAGGTCGAGTTGCAGGGCATACTTGGCCGGCCCGCTCTTCAGCTTGACGACCCGCCCGCCCTTCAGCAGGCCCCAGTCGCTGTTCGCCAGCTGCCCTTGCAGATCGCCAGTTGCGAGCGCGACACCGTTCCGATCCAGCGACAGCCGCGTTGCCGAGGTATATCGCTCCTTGCACGGCAGAACGGCTTCGGCGAAGAGCGCCGACCGGATCACGGCCGCCAGCGATCCCGCGGCCACCAATGCGGCTCCGCCGTTCAGCAGGAGGACCATCGGGCTCGGCATCCGCATGCGTTTCATCGTTTCCCCTGGCAAGGCCGGCTCGCAGCGATCCCATAGATGCCGCTGCAGGACCGGTCTCCCGCGGATTGTGACATGCGGGCTTTAATGCCAGCTGAACTGCGGGAGGGCCTGCGGCACCTCCCGCAGCTCACCGGGACCTCAACCGATCAGCATGCCGTCGGTTGCCCATGCGCTCGCAAGGCCGCCGCGGACGCCCTGCAGGAACGCCACTTCGACGTACGCACCGTCGACGAGCGCGGACAACATCGTACCGCCGTCCATCTGTGTCAGGTGGAACGCGTCGTCGAGCGCCACTTTCTTGTCCTTCCGGAGGTCATGCAGGTCGAGCGTGTCGCCGGCATTGAAATCCGTGACGATGTCGACGCCGAGATGGGTGGCGTCGGGCGCGAGCACGTCCTTGGCGAGGAAGACGAACGTGTCGTGGCCGCTGCCACCTGTCAGGGTGTCGACACCGCCCATGCCGCGCAGCTCGTCGTCGCCCGCGCCGCCGACGAGAGCGTTGTCGCCCTTGTCGCCCTTCATGACGTCGTCGTGGATGCTACCGACGAGACGCTCGACGCTCCATACCTCGGAGGTGCCAACCCCGGTCACGACGTGCTTCGCGAGATCGGCGACAATGCCGACCGAGGACGCCGAGAAATCGAGCGTGTCGAAACCACTGCCACCATTGAAGTAGTCGTTGCCGCCCTCGGCGATCAGGAGATCATCGCCGCTGCCGCCGGCGACGCTGTCATCGCCCAGGCCATCGCGAATGACGTCATTGCCGGTTCCACCATTGAGAGTGTCGGACCCGGCAAATCCCTGGATCGAATCGTCGCCGCTCCCACCATCCATGATGTCGTCGCCACCATCCCCCCAAAGGCTGTCGTTACCGCTACCCCCCTGGATGGTATCGTTGCCCGAGCCCCCGCGGATCGAGTCCCATCCGTCCCCGCCGTCGAGGTAGTCGTTGCCGTCGCCGCCATCGAGCACATCGTCGCCCTTCTGGCCGAAAAGCATGTCGTTCTCGCCCTGACCGAACATGCGGTCGTCGCCGTCGCCTCCAAGGAGAACGTCGGCGCCACCACCGGCAGGCATCGAATCGTTGCCCTCCATGCCGTAGATCACGTCGTCACCTGCCGTGCCGGTCAAAGTGTCCGCGCCCGCAGTGCCGTAAATCGTCGCCATAACGCCCTGCCTCCGCCTCAGCCCTGTGCCGCACAGCGCGCCGCTCCCTGCGCGCCTCCCGGATAAATCCGAGAAAATTACCGCGGCTTTGCCATCGAGTTTTCTGCGCTTTCGTTCTCGACGTTTATGAGCTTATCAACGGCGAATGAAACTGCAGTATTACCGCCGAGCACATTTTCTCGCAAATTCTTCGACAATTTTATCATTTCGGCAAAATAAGAGGCAGCTGCCCATCGGGACAGCTGCCTCAAAATCAATGTCAGGCGAGCAGCATGCCGTCGTGCAACATTCCCGCCGCGGTCAGGCCGACCACGTTGTCGAGCACAACGACCTCCTGCCACTG